>NZ_JAQMTI010000172.1:0-25650 GCF_028329225.1 Sphaerospermopsis kisseleviana CS-549
GAGCAGGGAGCAGGGAGCAGGGAGCAGGGAGCAGGGAGCAGGGAGCAGGGAGCAGGGAGCAGGGAACAGGGAACAGGGAGCAGGGAGCAGGGGGAAATTATTTGTATTTTCCCAGTCACCAATCACCAATCACCAATCACCAAGCAAAACAGATATGATAGGTGTTAAAACAAACATGATATGAGTATTTTAGATTCTATGCCAGATGAACCGGGAGAAGATTCATCACCTGAATCATCAAACCCTGGTAATCAGCCAGATATACACCAACACTTAAAGCGTCCCCAACTTAAAGTTGATGCTCCTTTGAGGATGGTGGAAACGGCATTTTTAGCCAGTACAGCTAGTTTAATTTGGTTTATTAATTTTTATTTTCCTTTGGGTCCGGTTTTACGGATGTTTTTCCCTTTACCCATTGCTTTAGTTTATTTGCGCTGGGGTAAACGTGCTGCCTGGATGGCTGCGGTAACATCTGGTTTACTGTTGGCGGTGCTGATGGGACCTGTTCGCAGTATGTTATTCGTGATGCCTTTTGGTTTGATGGGTGTACTTTTAGGGGCAACTTGGCATCGTCGTGTACCTTGGATTGTGTCAATTACTTTAGGTATGCTCCTGGGTACTTTGGGTGTGTTTTTCCGACTGTGGTTACTGTCGGTTTTATCTGGTGAAGATTTGTGGGTTTATGTGATTAACCAGGTGACAGAAATTATTGAATGGATATTCCTGAAACTGCAAATATTAGCAACTCCTAATGTGTTTGTTGTTCAGGTGGGGGGGATGCTTTTGATTGCATTCAACAACTTGATTTATTTGTTTGTGGTACATCTGGTAGCATGGTTACTTTTGGATCGTCTGGGAAATCCTATCCCCCGTCCCCCACGTTGGGTACAAATCTTGTTGGATTATGAAGGTTAGTGATTGGTGATTGGTGATTGGTGATTGGTGATTGGGAATAATATTACCCATTCCCCATTCCCCATTCCCCATTCCCTATTCCCCATTCCCTATGACTAATAACAATGATTAAAATTTATACCCAAATTGAACAGGGTGAAGCATGGCTCAAACGTTATTATGGTAGTTTACCTATTTTTGCCTGTGTTTTAGGTTTTACAGAAACTTGTTTGATTCCTGGTATTTCTGCTGCTGGTTTGACTCCAGAGGATAGAAAATATACTGCTTGTGCTGATGCGGAATTTTTGTATTATGGTGCAGCACATCAGCCTCAATATCCCTTACCACCTTTGACTGCTGGCGCTTCCCCGGTGCTAATTTCTCGTGCTGTGGTGGAAGAACTAAAAATACCAGTTTATTTGTTTAATGCGGGTTTACCTTTGATTCCGGCTGTACCATTAATTGATTTGGGAGGCACGACTGCTAGGTGTTTAAGCACAGGTGCAGCTATGGAAATAGCCACAGTTAAACATTTGCTGGAACAAGGTTTACTTTGGGGTGATCAACTCGGTGCTAAACACTCTCAGGGATATCTAATTTTAAGTGAGTGTGTTGTGGGTGGTACTACAACTGCTTTGGCAATTTTAACTGGTTTAGGTATTGATGCGGCTGGAAAAGTTAATAGTAGTCATCCTGTTTGTAATCATGCACAAAAGTGGGCTGTAGTACAAGCAGGTTTGGAAAACCGACACAATTTTACAGATCCTCTGGAACTGGTGGCCGCAGTAGGTGATCCCATGCAAGTAGTGGTAGCTGGGATGGCGATCGCTGCTAGTCGGCGTTGTGGGGTTTTGCTGGCTGGTGGTACACAAATGCTGGCTGTTTATGCTTTACTGCAAGCGATCGCTCAAGCTTACTCTTTGTCTTGGCAACCAGAAGCAATAGTTGTTGGTACAACTCGTTGGGTTGCAGAAGACACTACCGGGGCTACAGTTGACTTAGCCCTCAGCTTGGGTAAAAACAACTTTAGTTGGGGTAAAATCACTCCTCCCCTACTAGCTACACAATTAAGTTTTGCTAATTCTCGTTATCCCCAACTCCAAGCTTATGAGCAGGGTTTTGTCAAAGAAGGTGTTGGTGCTGGAGCAGCGTGTCTAGCGGCCTATCTCAGTCAAAATTGGCTGCAAGAACAACTTTTAACAGCCATTGAAGCCCAAATGACACAATTAATAAATTCGTTGTCGCATTAATTGTTCTTCTAAAGCAGCAATACGATTATATGCCGCTGTTAATTGTGCTGTTAGTCGTTGGATTTGAATTTCTGGTGTTATTTGCCTATCTCCAGCTTGCATATTCATATCTGGATAAATGCCATCTATTAACACATCCTTATGTTCCAAATTAGAATTGAAAGTAATCTGTGGTTTGAAGTTGAACATTTCAACTTCATGATTTTCTAGATAATTATCTTTTGGCTGTTTTTGCTCTAAAAAGCAATCAGTCAAACCCTGAGACAGTTTCCTGTCAAGGTTTTCAATCACCTGGTATAGAGCATCTACTTTCTGGCTCAAAGTCAGTATCTGTGTTTGCAGTGAGTCCATTTAATACCTTTATTCCCAAATAGTGTTTCTATGTTATTCAATTTACTGGCAATGTTAAAAATACTTATGATTTATTTAATCTTTGATATTTTTCTTGGTAGGTTGTGAAAGAGATTATTAATTATATATGTACATCAATAAAATCTATCCATATCACTCAAATATTTATTAATAAATTGAAGTATTAGGGGGCATTGCTCACCAACACTGATGGGAAAGTTACAAGATGTGAATATTGCTATACGCAAGATTGTACTAAAAAGCTGATTCTTGTCTAGGGGTAATTCATGAATTACCCCTACTTTTGTTCTATTTTGCGTAAGTCCTGCTAATAATCAGTTACAATTTGTTGTCATCGGTTTCTAAAGATACAGGAGTGAGATATTGTTATTTTCTTAGCAAATTTTGCTCCTATGGTTAAGATTATGTTGATAGCCCTAAAGTTGAAAATAAATGGATCGACGGTTTTTTTTACTAGGTACAAGCGGTATGATAGTTTCCCAAATGTTAATTGGGTGTAACCGCGAAAATGAGTCACAGTTCAAAGTACAGGTTTTAAAAGGTTCTATACCTGGACACGTTGTTAATCAATTTCGCAAAACTGTACAGTCAGAGGTAAATTTCAAGTTTGTCCCTGTTAATCAAATTTATGATTTATTTAAACAGTTACAAACTTGGCAACAACCAGACGCTAATAACAAAGAAGGATGGAGTCGTTTGATTCCATTTAGGCAAAATCAAAAAGTTACTAAATCTGACTTAGTAACATTAGGAGATTATTGGCTAAAAGCAGCTATTGAACAGAAATTAATTCAACCATTGGAAACAGAAAAAATTAAACAATGGTCAACTTTAAATCCAAAATGGCAACAACCGGTAAAAAGGGATGATCAAGGAAATATAGATCCACAAGGTAAGGTTTGGGCTGCACCTTATCGCTGGGGTAATACAGTAATTGTTTATAATCGGGAAAAGTTGCAACAATTTGATTGGCAACCACAAGATTGGAGTGATTTATGGCGCAGTGAGTTGCGATCGCGCATTTCCCTACTCAACCATCCTAGAGAAGTAATTGGGTTAGTTTTAAAGAAACTCGGAAAATCCTATAATACAGAAAATCTTGCAGAAATTTCCGATTTAGAAACAGAATTAAAAACATTAAATCAACAAGTTAAATTCTATGATTCCACTACATACCTAGAACCGCTAATTATGGGAGATACTTGGTTAGCTGTGGGTTGGTCAAATGATGTTATACCTGTACTCAGTCGTTATCCTAAACTTAATGCTATAATTCCCCAATCAGGAACAGCAATTTGGGCAGACTTATGGGTAAAACCAGCAGGAGTTGAGCAAAGCAATTTATCATCCGAATGGATTAATTTTTGTTGGCAACCAAATATAGCTAAGGAAATTACTATATTGACTAAAACCAACACGCCTATTACCACAAATATTGCTGCCTCTGATATTTCCCAACCATTACAAAACCTATTATTAACTAATCAGGAATTGTTGGAGAAAAGCGAATTTATTCTCCCATTATCAGCAGCAGCAACACAGCAATATGAATCTTTATTTAAGAAAATGAAAAATACAGGCTAGGGAGAGAACCACCTCGCTTGTTAGACACCGCAAGGGATCTAAAGAATCTGCGATCCTTTAGGACGCAGAGTGTCAAAAAATCACCGCTTACAAAATAACTGCCCCTTGCACATCAATGGGGAGCGATCGCACATGAGAAGTAATTCCCTCTTGCTTCCAAGCATTAGCCATCGCAGTTACTACAGCTTGTGTATGTAAATTATCAGTCAAAGCTAAAAGCGTAGGTCCTGCACCACTAATAACCATCCCATAAGCACCAGCAGCTAAAGCAGAAGTTTCTACATCATCATAACCAGGAATCAAAGCCTTACGATAGGGTTGATGTAATTTATCTTGCAAAGCAGCTTTTAGCCATTCTTCCCTACTCGTTGCCAAAGCCCGCAACAACAAACCCAAATGAGCAGCATTAAAAATCGCATCAGCCCGACTTATTTCCGTAGGTAAAACCTTACGTGCTTCCGAAGTTGATAACTCAAAATCAGGAATTGCCACCACAGGTATAATATCTTTGTGCCAAGTCAGATCACAAATTTTCCAACCATTCAAACCAGTGGCCGCTAAACGACATCCACCCAAAAAAGCAGGAACAACATTATCAGGATGTCCTTCCATTGCGATCGCCAATTCCATTACCTGCATATCAGACAACGGCGAACCCGCTAACGCATTACCAGCAACCAAACCACCCACAATAGCAGTAGCAGAACTTCCCAAACCTCTGGCTAAGGGTACACCCAACTTAATCTCAATTTTCACAGAAGGCGGTGTTTCCTGGATATATTCATATAACTTGACAAAAGCCTGATAAAGCAGATTACTTTCATCAGTTTGCACCTTATCGGCTTCCGTCCCAGAAACCTGAATCACCAAACCGCCATCATTGCGAGTAAACTTAAATTCATTGTGCAGTTGCAAAGCCGCACCGATGCAGTCAAAACCAGGACCTAAATTAGCAGTAGTAGCAGGGACCTTAACAGTAACAGTAGAAATAGTAGACATTTGCCGATATTTATTAATCAATAAAATAGCATCTCATGGAAAGGAATAATTTAACACTAAAACTGACATTTTAGACAGCGATTGCTTGGGCTAAACACAAACTCACCGGAATTACAATCACGACGTACCATAACCATAGTAACTTTACCATTTTTGAGGTTGCCCCCCTCAAATCTCATCACTCCAGTCACCCCCATAACGGAAAATTGTGATAGAAAACGTTTCCAGGTAAAGATACACTATTTGCAAAAACTTCCGCATTTTCCCAGTTCCGTCCGGGTTCGAGAATTTGACTCGCAGTTTCTAACCAACAAGGATTATCAATCGTCCATCCTTTTCTTTCCGAGCTTGTTTGATGATGTGCAGTCCGGTAACTGAGAGTTTGAGACTAGGCATGAGAGATTATTAGGGGCTTGTGCTAAATCTGTCAAGCTCAATTTTAGATCAGTATTATAGTGAACCGAAACTGAACTAGAAATAGTTAATAGACATCAGTGATATTAAGTATATTCCTCAAAGACGACGGAAAAGACCATGAAGCACTTTATCTCAACCGCTGTTGCTACGGTTACAATTATGGGTTCGTTATCAACTCAGGCATTTGCTCAAACCAAACCTTCCCCGGTTACAGCCTTCTTGGATCGCTTAGGGATGAATTATGAAGTCCAAAAAGATGGGACTATTGCAATATTAGCTGGAGTTGACGGTAATCGGACTCAAAATGGATTTATCGTGCCAGAAGTTGGAACACTCTAACAATGATTTTATTCTCGTAATGTCTTTTTCTCGAATCGCTAAAACACCTCCAGATGCGGAAAAAACCAAGCAATTGCAAAGCAAAGTTAATGACATATCAAGCGGTTGGGATACAGTTTCTAAAGAAGGAATGTATGCCACTTTTTACTACAAGATTATACCTCTAAACAAAGATCCGGATTTGGCGCGTAAAGACATCATAGAAATTCTCAATATTGCAGACACCGAAGAAAAAAATCTGGGTAGCAAAGACAGATTGTAAACAATTCCAAATAGAACACAGAAAAATTATGCAAAAAAGTAAATTCTTAGGGATTGTATTTATTCCCTTGCTGCTAGTTGAGGCAGTATTTGTACCCACTGCTCATGGGTTGGATGCAAGAAAGCTATACCAGCTATGTTCTCGCTTTCCCCTCAATTCCCAATGTCAAGGTTATGAAACGCCTATAGCCTTGGATGATCGAGCCGGCAAAATAGGTGATTGCATATTTAAAAATAATGAGGTAGAAAGCCGAGGACTTTGTAAGATTACTGTCAATGGTACAGGCATTACAATTTACCAAGAAACTGGCAAAGAACTGGAAATTATTAACGATAAAAAATCTACTCGTACCGTACAGATTACCCCGACTAGCGTGGGTAGAATTCAATATCGTGAAGATGAAAAAGGCAACACAGGCGCGAAGATAGTCAACACGATCCTATTTGGAGTTGCTGGTTTGCTACTCACTCCCAACAAAAAGGTATCAGAAATTGAGTTTGATTATACATCAACTACTCCCCAAGACACCAGCCAGGAAAAAAGTGTGAACTCCTTAAGGGTATTTATCGAGCGAGAAACTGGTAGAGAAATGCGATCGCAGTTAGAAAAAATCACTGGTCGTCAAGCAGAAACTCCACAAACTAAACTTTGATCGGAAAAATTAACGGCAAAAGAAATTTACTAGCAACTAATACATATCTATCATGAGCAACATTAACAACGTCCTGTGGGCGCAACAATTTGGCGGCACTGCGTTTGACGCTGGCTGGGGTATCACTGCCGACGCTTCAGGTAACACCTACGTAATGGGAGACTTTTCAGATACGGTTACCTTTGGCAACACCACCCTTACCAGTACGGGAGGTAATGATTCTTTCATCGCCAAGCTTGACAAAAGTGGTAACGTCCTGTGGGCGCAAAAATTGGGCGGTAGTTCATACAATACATCTAGCGGCATTACAGTCGATAATTTAGGTAACACTTACGCCACAGGTTTTTTCTTCGATCCTGCGACCTTTGGTAATATCACC
Organism: Sphaerospermopsis kisseleviana CS-549; assembly: GCF_028329225.1. NCBI lineage: Bacteria > Bacillati > Cyanobacteriota > Cyanophyceae > Nostocales > Aphanizomenonaceae > Sphaerospermopsis > Sphaerospermopsis kisseleviana. Next base: position 7,149 of record NZ_JAQMTI010000172.1, read on the forward strand.
CTTACCAGTACAGGTCTGGGTGATGCCTTTATCACCAAACTCGATAGCAGTGGTAACTTCCTCTGGGCGCAAAAATTTGGCGGCGCATCCTATGACATAGCTATGGGCATTAGCGTCGATAGTTCCGGTAACTCCTACGTCACAGGCAGTTTCTCTGATACCGCTACCTTTGGCGATATTGCTCTTACCAGTGCAGGTAGTGATGATGCTTTCATCACCAAGCTTGATAGTAGTGGCAAATTCCTCTGGGCGCAGAAATTTGGGGGTACATCCTATGACTATGGCGAAGGTATTGCCAGCGATGGAGCAGGTAATAGTTACATCACAGGATATTTTTCAGATACTGCTACTTTCGGAGACATTACCCTTACCAGTGCAGGTGGTAGTGATGGATTCATAACCAAGCTCGATAGTAGTGGCAAATTCCTCTGGGCAAAGAAATTGGGTGGTACATCCTATGACTCTGCTCACGGCATTACTGTCGATAGTTCTGGTAACACCTACATCACGGGAAGTTTCAATGGTATTGCCACTTTTGGCAATATTACCCTGACCAGTACGGGAAATGATAATGCGTTCATCACCAAGCTTGATAGCAGTGGCAAATTCCTCTGGGCGCAAAAATTCGACAGTATTTTCTGTGAAGCTAACGGCATCACTGTCGATAGTTCAGGTAATATCTACGTCACAGGATATTTTTCAGATACAGCCACTTTTGGTAACATCACCCTTACAAGTGCAGGTGATAGTGATGCCTTCGTTGCCAAACTTGACAGTAACGGCAAATTCCTATCGGCACAGAACTTTGGTGGCACTTTAGCAGACAGGGGTTTAGATATAACCTCTGACGCTAAGGGTAACATCTACGCTACAGGAGGCTTTGAGAATACTGCCACCTTTGGTAATCAATATTTGCGCCGTTTCTCATTGTCAATGGCACACCAGACCAACTTCTTGATAGCAACCCCAATAATAACCCCGCCATTTACTTCCCGTATATTGGTGCAAATTCGGACAAAGTAGACCATGTGCGGATGTTAGGCAACAATGTCTTCGGATTTGAGGACTTGCCCAATGGTGGTGATAAAGATTTCAATGATATCATCGTTAGCGTCAAGTTCAACTGATTTCTTGCTCTCAATACTATGACTTTGAGTAATAGAGAAGCTTTTAATTATTGTGCGGAGATTTGTGAAATTTCCGCTTCATCAATAATTCTTGAACTACATTCAATAGGTTAAATTATGTGGACTAAACTTATCCGAAGATTGTCTCTATTTTGCGTTGCTCTATTTTTCACTATTGCACTTTCTCTCAATCATGCTGCCGCACAAACACCTCTTTTCAGCAATCAATAATCGAAAATGTCCTGAATGTGAAAAATTTACGCTAAACAGGAATTCTACAATATTAGTTGCTGCAATGACTAGCAGTACAGGAAAGAAAAGAGTAACCCACCACTGTACAAACTGCTCATACCATAACGAGTATGAAGAAGTAATTCCAGTAATTAGTGAAAGTAGTGGTGGTGGCGGCAGTTAATTCGTAACCCACATTTCACAGAAAAACACTCACAAATTGCTTTCCTAGATATCAAAATTGATATAAAAAAAGGGGTAATCAAATTTAAGATTACTCTTTCTTTTATCAATGTTTTTGACTAGATATCAAGAGAGCGATCGCCGATTACAAATTTTGTCCCACTCTCAATAGAAATAAGTAAGTAGGCTTAATTAACTGTTAGATAGTGGAACAGGCTTCTAGCCTGTTGACGGTCTGTCTGGCCCATCTCACATCTTATATTTAATTGCAACTAGCTACTGACTTGATAACCTCAAGTTCAGATTATATCTGATATCTCAAGATCAGATGAGTTAGCTAATTTCACTTAAATTTAATGCTTCACTATAAAAAATACCCACTACCAATATAGTAAAAGTAGTGGGATTAATTTATGATCAAAAATTTTCTATTTTGTTGAGTAAACAATAAAAAACTTAATTTCGTTCCCAAGATTAGGTTTATTCAACAGTCGCCAAAACAGACTTAACCTCAACATCAGCAATTTTTGGACTGGCAAACCCAGCATAAATACCAGGCTTAGTTTCAGAAATCACAGTGTAAGATTGACGTACCTGGGCATTAATAGCCACAGTTGTAGCGTCATACATCTGCATCGCCACTTTAGGATAGAAACCAATACCGATAATTAAAACTAGAAAACAAGCTGCAATAAACACTTCACGGGGTCTAGCATCAGTGTAAAGTGATTGACCTGGTAATAAACAATCAGTACCAAAACAAGCAGTACCTTCATCTTCCAGGTTTTCCGAACCTCCATTATTGATATCACAAATCAATGCTGCATCCTTACCATAAAATACCTGACGCAGCATAGAAAGTAGATAAATAGGTGTGAGGATAACACCCACAGCGGCGAGGAAAACTGTCACTGTGCAGAAAGTGGAACTATAAACATCACTGGTTGTTACACCCACAAACACCGAGAGTTCACCAACAAAACCACTCATACCGGGTAAAGCCAGAGATGCCATTGCACCTATAGTAAACAACGCAAACACCACAGGCATCGCTTGTCCAATACCACCCATATCCTTCATCACCATTGTATGGGTGCGGTCGTAGGTGACACCTGCCAGGAAGAATAACACGGAGGCGATTAAACCATGTGATATCATTTGCAACATAGCCCCATTCATCCCTAAATCGGTGAAGGAAGCTAAACCTAGCAGTACAAAACCCATGTGAGAGATAGAAGAAAAGGCTAAACGCCGTTTCATGTTAGTTTGGGCAAAGGAGTTTAACGCACCATAGATAATATTGACCACACCGAGAATAGCTAAAACTGGTGCAAAGTAAATATGGGCATCGGGTAAAAGCTGCATATTCAGGCGAATTAAACCATAACCGCCCATTTTTAGTAACACACCTGCCAAAATCATAGATACAGGTGAAGATGCTTCACCGTGGGCATCGGGCAACCAGGTATGTAAGGGGAAAATTGCCAACTTCACCCCAAAGGCAACGAACAAACCTGCATAAAGCAGTAATTGTAAACCGAGAGGATAACTTTTAGTAGCTAAGTCACTGATATCAAAACTGAGAACACCGTCACCTTGTAAACCCATTGCGAGGGCGGCTACTAAGATAAATATAGAAGCTGCTGCGGTATATAGTATAAATTTGGTTGCGGCGTAGCGTCGTTTTTGACCACCCCAAATGGAAACTAACAGATATACGGGGAGAAGTTCTACTTCCCACATAATGAAAAATAACATCAGGTCTTTGGCAACAAACACCCCTATTTGTGCCGAATATAGCACCAACATTAAAAAGTAAAATAGGCGTGGTCTGCGGTCAACTTGCCAAGCTGAAAATATAGAAAGGGTGGTGACAAAACCTGCTAAAAGTACCAAAGGCGCAGAAATACCATCCACTGCCACAGACCAGTTTAGTCCCAGGGTAGGCATCCAGGCATAATTTTCTATGAGTTGGAAACTCGCATCAGCAGGATTGTAATGTGTCCAGAAAGCATAGCACATTAACGCAAAGTCAGCGATACCTACACCCAAAGCATACCACCGGACAAGTTTACCGTCTTTATCAGGTAGTACAGGAATCAGAAAGGATGCAAGGAGAGGGAGGAGAATAATCGCGGTCAGCCAAGGAAATTGTTCCGCCATCATGTCAATAGAGAAAAATACTTATTTGTGTAATGATGACATTGTACTGGAATTTGTAACAATTTCTTTATCAATTTTTACCCTCTTTACATATAGAGAGAATAAATACCTAGAAAAATCCTATGGTTAGTATTGGTAAGGGTATATGTAGCTGATGTGATAAGATTTAGTTATGTTATGAGTGGCGATCGCACTATTAAATTAAATCTATTAAATTAAATCTATTAAATCCATGACAGAGATTCAATTAGTAACGGAAGGTCTTTATGATCAAGATCAGTATCTATGGTTAGAAGATACCATCCTCAAACTCAAGGCGCGAGATTTTCATGGGTTGGATGTGGAACATTTAATTGAGGAGATGGAAATCTTGGCGGGTAGGGATAGGGCTGAAGTTGAAAGCCGTTTAATTGTATTATGGACACATTTATTAAAACGGATTTATCTTAATAGTGAATATGATAATCGTGGTTGGGAAGTGACGATTCGAGAACAACGTCGTCAGTTAAGAATACTTTTGAAACAATCTCTTAGTTTAAAACAATATTTTACAGAAGTATTGGATCAAGCTTGGGAAGATGCGTTAATGGAAGTTAGGGAAGATTATCCTCAAATTGAGTTTCCTGATTTGTGGCATTTTAGTCTTAATGTTGATGCACTTTTGAGTGAGAAATTTTGGGAATATTCTTAATTTTTTTGTCAGAATCAGGATGTCCAGGATTAAAGGATTAACAGGATTGAGAATTTAAGCTACTGCAAATCCTGTATATTGTCTGACATTAGGTTCATGAAATCCTAAAACAATCTCTTCTTTAGGAATACCGGATTCAATCAGTTCACTAGCAACACCATATTCTGTATTATCACACTGAATCCAAACTTTATCGTTAATTATTTCAATATGAATTAAACAACTATGCAAATGCTGTTTTTCTGTCCAACCTTCAGAAATAATTAGATATTGATCTGTTTCTGAATCAAATGCTGCTCTGTTACGGATATTAGCGTTAGCATAGAAAATATTCAAATAGGATTTAAGGACATTGCGAATTACATTTCGATAAGTTTCTATTCTATCCAGTGGGTGATTTTCTCCCCCCAGTATTCAGACTATAGCAAATCATTTTCCGCATCTAATATCCTTTTTCCATGAATTACAGATGCAATAGTTATGGTATCATTCTCAATTCGATAAATAATTCGATAGTTGTAGGCAAACTTTTCTCTAATATTATCTTCTTTTAATTCTGGTACTATACGACCAGAAAAGGGAAAGTTATTCAAATTTCGAGTAACATCAAGAATTTTCTGAACAACTGCTGCTGCATAAGCAGATGAATCACGGGATATATAGTTAGCAATTGCTTCTACATCTTCTATTGCAGTGGAAGACCAAACTACTTGATAAGCCATTTATTTAACCGTTCTTCTACTGCTACTTGTGAAATAGTCCCCTCTTTATCAGCCACTTCTAAACCACGACGTACTTTTTCAATTACATATAAATGATATTGAATATCCTCAATTGTGCAATTGTCTGGAAGTTGCTGTAAAAGAGATTGTACTTGTTCTTTTGTGGTACTCATAGTTTCATTTTGAGTTAATTTGTTGATGGGCTGGGATTTACCCAGCCAGGTTTTTTAGAAGTTTTAGAAGTTACTAAAATTAGAAATTGCTTCCTGCATTTTATTCACAACTTCATCTACAGATATCGCTCCCAACTCCCCAGATGCACGGGTACGAATACTCAAAGAATTACTTTCTACTTCCTTCGCACCTACTACCGCCATTACTGGTATTTTATCTTTTTCCGCATTGCGAATCAATTTACCCAAGCGATCGCCACTTAAATCAACTTCGGCTCTAATTCCTAAAGCTACCATTTTCGCAGCAACTTCTTTGGTAAAATCAACTTGCAATTCACCTACAGGTAAAAGTCGAATCTGCACAGGTGCTAACCATAAAGGAAAATCACCCGCATATTCTTCAATTAAAATCCCTATCAACCGTTCCAAAGATCCAAAGGGTGCGCGGTGAATCATAACAGGACGTTTACGCGAACCATCTTCAGCAACGTATTCTAAATCAAAGCGTTCAGGTAAATTATAATCTACCTGCACCGTCCCTAATTGCCATTCTCTATCTAAGGCATCACTGAAGATAAAATCGAGTTTTGGACCATAAAAAGCCGCTTCCCCAATACCTTCAAAATAGTCCATTCCCAATTCTTGCACAGCACGACGAATCGCACCTTCCGCTTTATCCCAAACTTCATCCCCACCAATATATTTATCACTGGCTGGATCACGGAAACTCAATCTCGCTTTAAAATTCTTCAGTTGCAGACTTCTAAACACCGTCAAAATCAAATCTACAACATTCAAAAATTCCTCATCCAGTTGTTCAGGAGTAACAAATAAATGGGAATCATCCACAGTAAAACCACGTACCCGCGTTAAACCACCCAGTTCTCCCGATTGTTCATAGCGGTAAACTGTACCAAATTCCGCCAAACGCATCGGTAATTCCCGATAGGATCTTAATTCACTCTTGTATATTTGGATATGAAAGGGGCAGTTCATTGGCTTGAGGACAAAACCCTGTTCAATGGCTTTAGCTTCCTCATTTTCAGCCATCATCGGAAACATATCTTCCTTGTATTTTTGCCAGTGTCCCGATGTTTTAAATAAATCAACTCTGGCAATGTGAGGAGTAACAACAGGTAAATAACCCCGTTTTAACTGTTCTTTTTTCAGGAAGTCTTCTAAAATGCTTCTTAACAGCGTACCTTTAGGAGTCCAAAGGGGTAAACCAGGACCGACAGGATCGGCGAAAATAAACAAACCGAGTTCTTTACCCAGTTTACGATGGTCACGCCTTAACGCCTCTTCTTTGCGGCGTTTATATTCTGCTAGTTGTTCGGGAGTTTCCCAAGCAGTAGCGTAAATGCGTTGTAACTGGGCTTTAGTTTCATCTCCGCGCCAATAAGCACCGGCTACGCTTTCTAATTCTATCGCTTTGGGGTTAATGTCCTTGGTATTTTCGACGTGGGGACCCGCGCACAAATCCCACCATTGATCACCTAAATGATAAATGGTAATGGGTTCTTCTTTAATATCTGCGAGAATTTCCAATTTATACGGTTCTTGAATTGCTTCAATTCGTTTTTTTGCTTCTTCGCGGTTGACTTCTTCCCGAATAACTGGGAGTTTGCGGTTAATAATCTTCACCATCTCTTTTTGGATGGCTTTTAAATCCTTATCGCTAAAGGGTTCGGGGTTATCGAAGTCATAATAAAAACCGTTTTCAATCCACGGACCAATGGTAACTTGCGCCTTGGGAAACAGCTTTTGTACGGCCATGGCCATGACGTGAGAAGCGGTATGGCGAATTTTTTTTAATGTTTCTGATTCGCTGGTGCGGGGTAAATAGATTTTCTCTGCTGGTTTTTCTAGGTTTTGAGTTTCTTGAGTTGGCGACATCGGCTGTTGAACCATTGGCGATTACAAATAGAATTGTTGAAAATATATTCTTAAAATCATAGTCCACTTGCTGACGACGCAGTGGGCTTTATTCTCTGGACTCCCCTAATTTATCACCCCCACTGAGCTAGTTGGGAAAAGCATTTCCGATTAACCGCAGTTCTGTTAACAGTTGGGGAGCAATGCGATTTTGTGGGATGACCCCACCTCACAGGGGTAGGTTTTTAATATAATCTGTGAAGGCAAGACCAGGAAGACAAGGAAGGCTTGTCCTGAGCGTAGTCGAAGGGATGGACAAGGAAGATTTTATACGGACAATGATTTTTTGACGGACTATTTTTGTGACTAAGAATACAGACTTTGTACTGTTTTCCTCCCTTGTCACCTTGTCCACCTTGTCTACCAAGTCTTGCCCTGACGACAATGTAAAATACCTACCCTTGTTGTCAAACTGCGGGCAAATTCCAGGACTTGATATTGCAAGTCTTGAGACATTATTTTTAATTGTTCAATAATTTGGTCAGAAATAGATACATTCATAATATTTTTTCCTTGAATCTTGAAATATTGTTAGTCTGACTTTTGCAGTGTAACCCAGATCAACAAGCCAAACTTCTCCACGTTTAGGGGTACTCATAGTCTGTTTCCTGTTGATCTAATTCTAAAAAAATTTCTTCAGCATTCCACACTAAATCGTCATCGGATAAAGGTGGAAAGTCTAAATTTGTAACTCGTTTCAAAATCTCCACAGCTATTTCTAATCTTTCGGATTCTGGTAAACTACCAAATGTGCTTAATAATTCTTTCACTAAAGTAGTCATGGATCTTTTCTCCATACACTTTTATAGCATAACATGATTATAATATTTTTGTGATACAATTGTGAATATATTTACTCAATCATATACAATGGGCAAAGCTGTTAAAGTCCAAATTGTCAAAATCGGAGATTTGCAAGGTGTTTTTATTCCTCAAACACTTTTATAACAAAGCGTAATTAACTCAGAAGTAGAAATAGAAGTTCAAGGAAATCATTTCATTATTCGCCCAGTTAAACAAGTAAGAAAAGGTTGGGAAAAAGCATTTATAGAAATAGCGGAAAATGGCGATGATGTTTTATTAGATGATGTCTAGAAACTGGGGTAAGTAAAATAATTCTTTATATATTTATTTATAGTCAAAGTTTGACCAAATTATTTAAAAAATAAAAGTCAGTCAAGGGTAAACCTCTTGACTATTTTACTATATATACTTTTCTAGGCAAAACTCGTAGTTATACTTCGTGTTACAGCAATTTAAACTACGGTATTATTTTTGTCTGTTTACAAATAGTAGATTTGACAAAAACTAATCTCAAAGTAAAATTTGGCCGTAAATTAAGGCAAATACGTAGATTGAAAAATTTAACTCAAGAACAATTAGCTGAAGCAATAGGAGTTTCTGTTGAGTTTATTAGTAATATCGAACGTGGTATTAATGCACCTTCTTTCGATACCTTGGAAAAACTCTCTGAATTTCTCCATGTTTCTTATGTTGATTTGTTTAACTTTCAAGATGAGTAACAATTATGGCAAAAAAGAAAGATGAGAATTTAAGTAATAAAAAAGTTCAGATATTTAAAAAATTAGAAGATAGAGATGAGAATGATTTAATAGACAAAACCATAGCAGAAATTAAAAATTCATCTGTCAAAGACAATGTTTTTCCTGTAGAGGCAATTTCTGAAAATATCAAAAAATTAGCTGTACAAGAATATAATATTTCTGTAGAGGCAGTAACACAACTTATCAAGTTAACTTCTAGTTTATTTAAAACACTATTATTATCAGCAGGATATGAAGAGAAAAAAATTCGTGCTATTATCACAAAATTTCGTGATGCAGGGAGACGTTCTGCACCTTGGAAACCTACATCTAGTCGTGTGCCAGGTAGGCCGCAAGATGGAAAAGATGGAAATAGAATAAATCGTTGGGAACTTCCATTAGAACATAAATTTTATGCTTCACAAGTGGATGCAACACTGGTTGAAGTAAAGTATTTTCTACAAGCTTTATCAATGAATGGATCACCTAGTTTACAAGATAATTCTATTCAAGATAGCTTTATTTGGCTGTTGGAACATTCCGTAAAACCGGGAATATATCTTGATCCTATACAATTAATTCCCATTGAATTTTCTCAGCTTATTGATACACCAAGAACAATTCAATCCGGTCATTTAATTCCTTTGGATCGTGGTGGTAAACATACCCCGCAAAATACATTTTTAATGTTAGAAAGAAGTAATCAAATCCAAGGTAATCAAACGTTAGATGAACTGCTAGAACTCATGACCAGAGTAGTTAAAGGTTATCACGAAAAAGGCAGGATATAAACTATAAGTAACTACACATCTAAATTATTAGATTTTCAATTGTTTGAGTAGTTTCTTGAATTAAAATTGACGCTTGATATCTGAGTAGATCAGCTTTATACATTTTTCCACCAATTTTATCAGCATAACTTTTATCTTGAGGATGGAGAACTGGTATTGATGCAATATAACTAGAATTAATTTCATCAATCACAGATCCAAAAATCCCACTTTTGAGTAAATTTTGTCCAATTTCACTTTTCAAATAACCGTATAAATAACCAGGATGCAACTTTTCAGGATCAGGAATTATTCTAATAATATGTTCTGATGCTGCAAAACCTTCCCAGTTTTGAGGCACACTTGATACTATTCCTGTAGTACCACTTCTGGTAATTAAAATCCATCCTGCTTTTAAAGCTAATTGTTGATAGTGAATACTGTCTTTTAAAATTCTTTTTTCTGTGACAGGAATTAGTTGTGTAATATTAGAACCTCCCAAAAAAGGAACTGAGTTTTCTAAATCTTCTGTGTATTCACGTTTAAATCTACCAGGGTAAAAAATATCTTTAACTAAATCTCCTAATGGAGTAATTGTTAAAGATAAATCCTGCTTAACAATTGTAATTAACTTATCGCGTAAATCTATTGATGAAGGACGATAATAAGCAGCATTCAAGCGAATATCGGAATTATTTTTGATGAATTGAGAAGAGATAGTAAAAGCTAATTCCGATACTTGACTGGGATTATTTCCAGCTAAAAAAGCATCATAAGCTGTGGAAATTTCAGGTAAATCAACATCTATTTCTGCCGATTCATTATTTTTAAAAATCGGTCTTCCCCGTCTGTCATGTCCGATTTTTTGGGGACAGGCCATAAATATTGGATAATCTAGTTCATCTCTCCATTGAGGATTAGGATTCAATCTTTTTTCAACTACTAAAAGTGATCCTTTTGTTCCTGTATAGGGTTGAAATGTATCTTCCGGTAAATCAACAATTGCAATTATTTTACAATTTGTCATTAACCATTCACGAACAAAACCTTCTTTGGGTCCGCTGAGGATTTGATATGGTACAACTAATACCATTCTACCTATTCCGGGAATTAAAAAATCTAAATTGCGTTCAATAAATAAAATATCCGGTGATCTGGGTACAATTTTTTCGGTTGATTTTTGCCATTTATGACCCGCTTTTTTCCAAGCATAAGCTAAAGAGAATCTTTTTAATGTTTCTGTATCTTTAACTACAATCTTTGTACCAAAGGGGGGATTTCCTACCATAAAATATCTAGATTTTGGTTGAATACGCTCAGATATTTCCTTTTTCCAAGTTCCATAAGGAGCTAAACTATCTTGTCTTTCAACCAACATTTTAGGTAGGCTAAAAAATTCCGGTGAAGTGTTAGATATCTGCACCAAGTCTTGATCTACTTCTAACCCAATAAGTAGTTCACTAACTAAATTATTTTGTTCTTCTTCGGTAATTATACTTTCTGCTTGAGCTTTATTAATAATAATGTTTTTTGCACTATGTAAAAAACCAGAAGTTCCACAACTGATATCTGCTAATGTTTGATGTTTTTCTCCTGTAAATCCTACTAAATGTAAAGCTAAATCTACTACATAACGATGGGTAAAAAACTGACCTCCTTCTCTTTTAACTGTATAAACTCTAAATGCTTCTAATGCATCACCTAAAACATCTGTAGGAGTTTTTTTCAAAGATAATCTTTCTAGTTGAAAAACAGCATGATAAAGGGATTGATCATCCAAGTCTAAATTTCCTAATTTTTGCTTTTCATTTCTTTCTAAATCATATTGAGTAAGTAATTTACGCAGACGATTTGCGACTGAGACAACAGCATCAGATGGTATAATTTTATCACCATTTAACCCCTGTGGTAGTTCATTTTCTGCAATATAAAAATTACTTCTGTTATGAGGTTGTTCTTCATCAAATTTTTTCAATAAAATTATTTTTTGAATTTCTGTACCCAAACGGGAAGGAATGCGAATATTACTATTACCATAAAAATGATCATGCAAGTCTGATAAAATTTGCTTTAAATCATAAGCAGGAGTTAAATTAGATTTGAAATGTTGACTGAAAATACTATTTTCTTGATTAATTTCAGCCCAATTAGGTAAAAATGGAGGAAGTTCTTGATATTTTTCTTGAGAATTAAGATAGAAAAGCTTTAAGATTTTACCATTAAACCAAATTATTTTTTTTGCTCCTGAGTCTTGAAATGAGTTTACCCATTCATAGCTAAAGGTAAAGCCATTTTTAGCTATGCTGACCACTAATAATGGTTCTATATGCAGGACAGCATCAGGAGAAAAAACAATAATATCTGCTGCGTAATTTTGACCATTTTTACCTAAAAAGCTAGAGTTTAAAAGTAAGCCATTTGGAGGATAGCCAGATGCTTGTATCCTTCTTAATATTTCCTGTCTTGTTGATTCTAGAGAATTTGCTTGTAACGGGATCTTTTGGGACTTGAGATTACTTGATTTCATGAGATTAGCGCAAATGTTTGCTGAATAAATAACCTTCTCTTTTCTTCCTCTTCCTCTTCTTCCTTCACGCTCTTCGCGTCTTCGTGGTTAATTCCTCCTAAAACAAAAGACGCAGAAAACAACTCTCTGCGTCTCTGCGTGAAAAAACCTAAACCATCCCAGAAGTCTGCACCGTAGGCTGAGGCTGAGGCTGGAACATAAACAGCGAATAAACCACATCACGGCGGATATTCACCATCATATCCAAGAACAACTCATAACCCTCACTCTTGTACTCAATCAGAGGATCTTTTTGCCCATAACCACGCAAACCAACCGACTCCCGCAAAGCATCCATTTGTTGCAAGTGTTCACGCCACAAAGTATCTATGCGTTGCAAAATAAAGAACCTTTCCGCTTGACGCATCAAACCCGGTTGAATTTGATCAATTTCTGCTTCCTTAATATCATAAGCAATACGCGCTTGTTCATGGAGGAAAGCCTTAATTTCCGGTACTCCCATATCCTCCAACTGACTAGACTGCATATCAGCCAACAGGTAAACAAACTCCTTCACCTTATCCACCAACTTCTCTAACTCCCATTCTTCCGAAGGTAAATCAGGGTTAATGTAATAATCAACGATGTCATCCATCGTTTTCTCAGCATATTTAATTACCTGTTCCTTCAGGTCTTGACCTTCCAACACCCGCCGACGTTCCGCATAAATAGCACGACGTTGGTTATTCATTACCTCGTCATACTCAAATACTTGTTTACGGATGTCATAGTAATAGGTTTCAACCTTTTTCTGAGCGCCTTCCAAACTGCGAGTTAACATACCTGACTCAATAGGCATATCTTCCTCTACTTGGAAAGCATTCATTAAGCCGGCAACGCGATCGCCCCCAAAGATCCTTAACAAGTTATCCTCTAAACTGAGGAAAAATCTCGTTGTTCCAGGGTCTCCTTGTCTGCCCGCCCGTCCGCGTAACTGGTTATCAATGCGTCGTGATTCATGACGTTCAGTACCAATAACGTGCAAACCGCCACGGTTCACCACATCATCATGTTCACTACCAGTAAACTCTTCATACTCATGCTTAATGCGCTGGTAAGCTTCCCGCAATTTTTGAATCACAGGATCATCAGTAGGCGCTTTTTCCGCAGCTACCGCGATTTTTTCTTCCGCTTCCAACTCCGGTAAACTTCTTTCACCGTAAGCTTTTACCGCCACGTCTACCGCTTCTTTTAACAGTTGTTCTGTTTCCTTTGATATCTGAGTGGGGAAAATTTCCGGGGAAGCACGCCAAGTTTTCACCTTTTTACCAGGCACAAAACCCTGTCCTCCACCATGACCGGTAGGAAGTCCAGAAGCCCGTTGAATGCTAAACTCATCATCTTCAGGGCTAACGATCCGGGGCATAAAATATTCCCGCAACTTTAACCGCGCCATATATTCGGAGTTACCACCCAGGATGATATCTGTACCCCGTCCTGCCATGTTGGTGGCAATGGTTACAGCCCCTCTGCGTCCAGCTTGGGCGACAATTTCCGCTTCCCGTTCCACGTTTTCCGGTCTAGCATTTAGCAACTCATGGGGAATTTCTATTTCTTTCAAGAGACGGCTAAGAAGTTCGGATTTTTCTACACTGGTCGTACCCACTAACACAGGTCTACCTTGTTCGTGCATTTCCGCACATTCTTTAGCGATCGCCCGCCATTTACCTATTTCCGTCTTAAACACCATATCCGATAAATCTTGGCGTTTTCTCACCCGGTTGGTAGGAATAATGCTTACTTCTAACTTATAAATCTTTTCAAATTCCACCTCTTCCGTCTTCGCTGTTCCTGTCATTCCTCCCAACTTGGGATACAGCAAAAACAGATTTTGATAGGTAATAGTTGCCAGAGTTTGGGTTTCTGGCTGAATATCTACCCGTTCCTTCGCTTCAATAGCTTGGTGCAGTCCATCACTCCAACGTCGTCCCGGTAATACCCGACCCGTAAATTCATCAACGATCACCACTTCCCCATTACGGACAATATAATTCACGTCTTTGAGAAATAGTTCCTTAGCTTTAATCGCATTAAACACAAAATGCGCCCAAGGATTTTCAGGATCAAACAAATCAGTTACATTTAAAAGGTCTTCCGCTTCTGCAAAACCTTCATCCGTTAACAGGACATTACGTGCTTTCTCATCTACTTCGTAATGTTCATCTTTTTTAAGAGTAAAAGCAATTTCTGCCGCTTGTAAATACTTTTCTGTCGGTCTTTCCACCTGTCCAGAAATAATTAGCGGTGTCCGTGCTTCATCAATCAGAATCGAATCTACTTCATCAATAACACAATAATTAAACGGACGCTGCACCACCTCCGCCATAGAAGTGGCCATATTATCCCGCAGGTAGTCAAAACCGATTTCACTGTTAGTTACATAAGTAATATCACAGTCATAGTTTTTCTTCCGTTCTGTGGGACTCATGCTGGCTTGAATTAGCCCCACACTTAAACCCAAGAAGCGGTGAACCTGTCCCATCCATTCCGCGTCCCGACGTGCCAGGTAATCGTTCACTGTAATAACGTGAACACCTTTACCCGTAAGGGCATTTAAATAACTCGGTAAGGTAGCGACCAAGGTTTTACCTTCACCGGTTTTCATTTCCGCTATTTGCCCAGTATGCAGAATTGCCCCACCGAGTAACTGTACATCAAAATGTCGTAATCCTAACACCCGTCGAGCAGATTCACGAACAACCGCAAAAGCCTCTGGCAGAATATCATCAAGGCTTTCACCCTTAGATATACGTTGTCTAAACTCAGTAGTTTTACTTTTTAATTCATCATCAGAGAGTGCTTTAATTTCTTCCTCTAAGAGATTAATTTCTGTAATGTAAGGCTGGTATTTTTTTAGTTTACGAGCGTTGGGATCGCCCAACAATAGTTTTAGCATGGCAGTTTATAGAACTAGAACAAGGGGAATGGAAATTAAAGGTTTAGCTAAAAGCTATATAATTATAGACGCTTAACTCAACCCAACCGTTTTGGTGGTGGATGGGTAGAAAATGAGAATCAACTCAAAACCGAAATGAAAATTTACCAATCACCCGATTTTGTGATTGGTTTTAACTCATATCTTATAGTTAAACTTCTTTCATAGTATCATTTTGCCACTAGAACAGGTGACTGGGGACTGGGGACTGGTGACTGGTGACTGGTGACTGGGTAATCAATTTGATGTTTCCCAATCAACTATCAACTATCAACTATCAACTATCAACTATCAACTATTATCACCAATTTATTTTTCCCACTCTGGTGTCAGTTTGCGGAAATTATATTCATTTGCACCAGGATGACAACTAACACAACTACCCATTGTTACAGGATTTGGTAATTCTACACCAGGATGTAAAGCTTTAAAATAACGTGATCTGTTTAAACGATAGGGTGTTTCTTCGTCTTGCAGTTGCACACGGGAAAAGGTAGAAACATATTTCCATACTAAATTGCGTTGTATTCCTATTAAGGGCGTAATAGTTGCGCCATAGTGCTGGGAGTCTTCCAAGATATTTTTCCAGGTTTGGGTAGGAAATACCTCTGGTGGTAAAGCTAGATGACAGGTTGAACAGTTTTCTATATATAATTCTTTTCCTAACTTATATTGTGCGCGTACTACGTCAACTGTACCAATTTCCGGAGGGTTTGCTGCTTGGGTGCTGGTGGCTAGACCTAGTATAAATCCTATGGCGACACTCCAACCGAAAATAATCAGCATGACTATCAGTAGTTGGCGTTTGAGTTTTTTGTGGGATGATTTAGGTTTAAACATACTAGGCATAAATAGCATTATGGTAAAAGTGAATATTTTGGTTTTTGTATACACCTGATATTTAGATAGATTTTATTAGAATTTGTTGCATTAATTTCTATTTACTTGCAGGTTTTATCATTCCTTTCAAAAAGTGGAATACCATAATCTTCTAAAAAATCCTGTGCTAATGCTTGCCAACTGGCATTTAATCTAGGGTAAAATTCAGGAGTACAAACATAAGCTTCTAAATTTAAACCTGCATAATTCCTTTCTAGTTTATCATCAAATAAATCTATAGTATTTTTTAATTGTCTAATCGCATCTACTCTATTTTTGTTTACCTTCTTCAAACTGGTTGCATTTAATTTGAACTCTACAAAACAGAAATAACTTTCATCAAAAAATACAAAATCACAATGAGAATCACCAAATCCTAAAAGTCCCTGTTTACCATCAATAGGAATAAAAGCAACTCCCGTAGCATGAATGATATTAAATAATTTGCTGCTATCAAAACCATGAATTATAGTTTCCACACCATTGATTTTTAGAATAAATGTATTATCATCGAAATCAATACTGACAATGATAAAAGATTGTCCTTTATAGTCTATAACAGAAAACTCTGCTCTCAATTCTATTTGTAGAATATTAGGAAACTTAGGAAACGCATTTGATAGCAGTTCTTTAATATCGTCAAATTTGCTCATCTTCTTTTAAAAGTTCTAGCGTGGATACTGTATAAAGTCTGAAAATCACCACCCAAAATTTCGGAAACAGTATCCAGATAATTTTGTTGAATAGTACCTTTTTCAGTATTAAAAATAGACTCACAATAATGCGTTGTTTCAGAAGATTGATTACCTAATGAATAAGCTGAAAAATCCTCAGCTTTTAACCAAGAGTCTTTAGGGATAATTTCTGCTACTTCTGATTCTGCGGAGGGATTTTTTTCCACTACTCTATTTGCAAATAGGAGATTATTAAAAACTGTGAGTATATAAGGACTATGGGTAGTAATGATGAGTTGATTATCTTGATCATGATTCACCATTAAAGATAATAACTCAATCAGTTGTTTTTGTGCAATAGGGAATAAATGGGCTTCTGGTTCTTCCAATATTCTTAATATTTTGGTATTATCAAGAATATTCAGGAATATATCTTGTAAAATCCTTATAGATTCTTGCTGTCCTGATGAAGCATTAGAAAGATGAACATACTCTCCTTTTTGAGTGTTAAATATAATTTTTTCTCCCCAATTATCAATCCTGTATTCACCTTTTATTATTTCATCTATTCGGTTTTTGATACCATATAATTTTTGTTGTATATTTTCATCATCTTCATAACTTTCAATTAGTCCCTCAAAATTATCAAATTTTTTGAATGTGTCTTTAATTCTCGCAACTTTTTCCATAAATTTCAACATTAAAGTTTCATCTATTGTTTGTTGCTTACGCTGAAATGCTTTCTTGTTATTTTCCCTTTCCTCATTTTCCTCTATTGGTTTATTCCTATTTTCTTCTAAACTATTTTGAATACTTGCCGATAAGTATCTTTCAAAAAAATCAGAATAACTTACTGTCGCATTTCTACCTGCAATTACAAACAATGAATCTGTTTGATTACTTTCAAATAATTCATTCAACAACTTAGAAAGCCTTTGAGCATATCTAATTCTATTTTTCTCATACGTCAATTGTTCGTAAATATTGTTTGTACTTAAATCTTGTTGAAGAAGTTTTTTAATATTGCTTACAGAATTTTTAAAATCCTCATTAAAGAAATTATCACTGAATCGAGAATCTAGTTTTTTCTTATCATTAAGGGTTAATCTCAACCATTTATCTTCTTCAAGACTATAATAAAATGTTATTTCAAAATCAGGTAAGTGTAATGTAGAACCGAAAAAGTCGTAAAATTTTTCTCTTACGGGAAACATAATATCACGCAGTTTATCAAAATTCGCTTTTTCTGCATCCTGATATATTTGACTAAACAAATCATCTCTTAGTGATTTAAAAAAATAAATCAATTTAGCAATAGTGCTTTTACCGCTTGCTTGTTCACCAATTAAAACTAATACTTTTCTAACTTCAATCTCTGCATATTCAATAGCACCGAAGTTTTTGATAATAATTTTCTGCATGATTATAAACTGTCGTTTTATCCAATAAATTTATTATAGTTGTAACAGGTGCAAGATGTAACTATACAAAAACAAACTTTTACATCTGTCACCTGTTACCTCTCACCTTTAAGGAATAGCAACCGATCGCAATATCCGATCAACTATCGTTTTCGCATTCCTTCCCCCTCTAGGAATCAAACGATGACTCAAAACATAAGGCGCTAAAAACTTCACATCATCGGGTATTGCATATTCTCTACCTAATATAAAAGCTAATGCTTGGGCAGCTTTTTGTAATGCCACACTACCACGAGGACTAACACCTAAAGTAATTTCCTCATCCTGTCTCGTAGTTCTCACCAATTCTAAGAGGTTGTCTTAAAAGTTTTCGGCGAATATAATTCGCTACTACACAAACAAAGTCCACCTGCGTGGACTAACGAAAAATTAAGGATTTGAAACTTGCGTAGGCAGGTTTTGTCTGTGTAGATGTGATTTTTAATCGC
>NZ_JAQMTI010000173.1:0-4749 GCF_028329225.1 Sphaerospermopsis kisseleviana CS-549
GGACTGGGGACTGGGGACTGGGGAATGGGGAATGGGGACACTTCGACAAGCTCAGTGCATCGCTGGGGACTGGGAAGAGTTATTCTTAATTACGAATTACGAATTACGAATTACGAATTACGAATTACGAATTACGAATTACGAATTATGCCATTTGTCCACTGAGTGATCCCACGCCAATATGCCCTAATGGGAATTTGATAAACTTCAATAAAAATCCAAACTATAATTGCTGAATGTGACAAAAATGTGAGTAATGTCCAAACATAAGGTATCCAAGAAAGAGGAACATCTGGTTTTGGTGGTAAATAATAAGCGCCAATGCCAATTAAAGTAGTCGGGAAAATCACAAAAGCAATTGCAGCTAACACATAACCCCATGCTAATTCCACACCTTCTAACTGGGCTTGATTCCACTTAAAACCATTCCACTGCCACACCAGGGGCGGTTGTCTAGAAGGCATCTTGATTTGCTGTGATTCTAAATTGACAGTAAAAATTTCGTGACAAAAGTCACAAGACATAGTTTCCATTAACGGCATAGCAGAGATTTTACCGATCCGACAAACAGGACAGGGGTATTCTTCCTGAAAATTTAAAGAGGTAGAAAAAATTTGGGAATTGGTCATAATCAAACTGGTACTTCTCAAAAAATTAATATTATTCCAGTAGTTCTGTGCAAGCTCAATGACAATTAATATTAATAATAAATCAACTCAAAACCATTAATTGTCATATTTTTCACCATTCATACTGATACAGCGTTCAGAACTTCAAATTGGATTATTAGTAAATAATTATCATGAT
This sequence comes from Sphaerospermopsis kisseleviana CS-549, assembly GCF_028329225.1. Lineage (NCBI taxonomy): Bacteria > Bacillati > Cyanobacteriota > Cyanophyceae > Nostocales > Aphanizomenonaceae > Sphaerospermopsis > Sphaerospermopsis kisseleviana. Next base: position 808 of record NZ_JAQMTI010000173.1, read on the forward strand.
ATGCTGTTGAGATGTTTTTGGCTCAGGACTAGATATAGTGGAGCATAGCGCAAATAACTATCCAGTGAAAAAAGTAGAAAAAGTTAATAAAGCTTACTTTCTTACCTCGTACTGAGTTAAACTGACAAACAAGTTAATACAAAAAATTAATCGGCTGATCCTGGGCTTGGGCATGACTCCAATGGAACAATGGCAATTTCTGATACAGAAGCAGGGCGATCGCAATTGGCAACCCCTGGAATCGCCAAATTTAAGAATTTTCGCAGGTAAGTACAGAGTTTTGGCTCGTTCTCACCTTGCTAATACAAATGTAGAAGTGCGGGTAATTCACTCCTCAATTCAGGAAGTTCCACCCAAACGCCGCATTTTTAAGCGTTTGCGTCGTACCAATGCAGAGGGGCTGATGGCAGTAATTCCCTTTACTGACCTCAACCCGGGAATTTGGGAATTACGTTGCTCTGCTGACTTAATGACGAATATACTGGGAAAATCCTGGCAATATAGCCTCATCCTCAAAGTTTTGCCCATAGAATCAGAATTGAATGAGCAACCATTATTAGGTAGTGGTGATCAATTTAACGAAGAGTCCCAGGTGACACCCACTCAGGAAGATGAATTGGCAGTTGCTTCACCCAGCAACCTGGACATCAATCCTTTGTCTACAGCAACCGTAGAAGATACAATCATCAATCAGCCGGTTAGCCCAGTATTATTCAAAGGGGAAACAGCCGAACAAATTTTACAAAGCGTTCTCGATTTAGCTTTACCCAGTTCTGAATCTTGGGATGAAGAACAGTCAGATGAGGATATTTCACCAGTCGCATCCCCACCCTCACCCCTCCATTTATCTCTAGAACGGGATACCTATATTGCTCGTTGGGGAAAAACTTTGACAATAAATGGGTATGTGGAACTGGCAGAAATTGATAATTTGGCAAATGAAAGATTATCTACAACTAATATTAATCATTGTTTTCAACTGCAATTAATTAGTCAACTGCGATCGCCTTTAGAATCCAATATCTTAGCTCAATTCACACAGCCTTTAACAGATCAAATCTTACCTTTTACATTTAGTAGCATTATTGAAATTCCTAAAAACTGTGAATCTAAGTTGATTTTGTCCAATATTAATTTATATGGCACACTGACTAAAGCCGGCGAAGTCATACTGTTAGCCAGCCATACTTTTATAATTACAGCAGATGTCACAGAATTACTGACCGTTACCTCAGCAAAATCTAGAGAAAAATCTAGTCCACCAGACTTGTTACCTGATGATAACTTACCACCAACTGAGGATGTAGCAACCAAACCAGAACCACCTCATCGTGTAAGTTTAGAACTATTCAATATCGTCAAAACTCCAAAATTAGCACAGTTTCATATTTTAAAACCAGCAGCTAACAAACCTCTACCCCCAAGAATAAAACCAGTCATTGTTTTCGATGGAAGTTCACCCACACTGCCAAAATTACCCCGGATTCACAAAAATGCGATCGCTGGCAATTCTGCCAATGCAGACTCCAGCTTATCAGCAGGAACTGTCAATAATGCTAGTCAGATACCACCCATAAATCTGGACAAACTGGTGATCAAACAGGTCACAACTTCTTTCCCATACTTGAAACGTTTAAAACCTGCAACAGAACCAAATTCAAAAACCAAAAACAATCTGCCAAAATTGATGGAAATTCAATTATCAAAGCCAGAAAATACACCAGAATTACTACCCAGCAAGGAACATGAAGAAACTTCTGCTGTGGAATTGATAGACAATGAATTGATAGAAAATACAATTCCTCAAGTTCCTATTCTCGATATCGAGGAATTAAACACATCAGAAATCATACCAGAAACATCTCCTCTGATTCAAAAATGGATCAAGAGTCAAGGGTACTTATTAGATGAAGGTATCGAGTTGGTATATCAAGAGGATAATACCAATGATGAAGTTGATACTCAAGACGCTAATAATACTGATGATATCAGTGAATCAACGGACGAGCCTCCTGTAATTCTGAATGATGAAAATCCTGCTGTTCCACCCGCTTTTACAGATGAATTACTTCTCAATTTAAATTTAGATGCAGAAATAGAAATGGAAGAAGTTATAGATTTGCCAGAACACATGATTCTAGGCACAAGTGAACCAACCCCCGAACCAGAATCATCTCCCAACATATCTCAATTGTTGTCTCAAGAAATAGTTCTAGATGATACATATATGACCTTGAGCAATGAAGACAGCAATCAACCATCTGAACCACAGGAACAACTGCTGGATGTATCTCCTCCGGTACTAACATCTTTACCCACACCCCAACTGTTTTTACCCAATGGTGAATTACTTGCTGGCTCATCTATAAAAGTGCGCTTAGAACTGTCCCAAGCATCATCGACGGTTGTATTAAAGTTATGGGTGGAAGATTACCAAACTCGTGGGTTGCTAGACGGACCGCATCTGATCCAAGATTTGCGGCCTACCCCTTGGGGAAATTGGGAAGCGATCACTCAATTAATTGTACCTTTAGGTTGTCTAGAAGTGTTAGTAGGGGCGATCGCTCTCGATACGAATACCCAACAGGAAAGCCACAAAGTTACAATAGTTAAAACTGTCATACCTCCTAACTTACCGACAATAGAACTCGACGAGGTACTGGGAATGTAAACGGTTTTGTTAAAAATCTTGAGAATTTCCAAAAAGAGGCGGAATTTTGCAGTAAGCTCCTAAGTGAATTGTAGTGTGACTTCCAAGGACTCTTACTATGTCAACTTCATTTTTGCCTTCAATTCTGGCTTATTCTTCATTTTTGCCTTCCATTTTCGTTCCTTTGACTGGTTTGGTTTTCCCAGCAGTCGCTTTCGCGTTTATGTTTTTATATATTGAACGCGAAGATATTGCTTAATTTTTAAGTCATAGGTTATGGGTAATCGGTAATTAACTGCTGTGTTTTTTACCAATTACCCGTACCTATAGGCAGCCGATTTAATTTAATGACTAATTGATAAAAGTGATAAAAGTGATAAATATGTATAAACAACGCGGTTTTAAGTGTGCATATTCCCAGGGTAATAATAGCAATGCCTATTTTTTATGTCTAATCAAGTTTGGTTGTCACAATTACAGAAACATCGAGCGATCGCAGTTATTCGCGCCCCGAAAATGGACTGGGGTGAAAAAATGGCTTTAGCGGTAGCATCTGGGGGAATGCAGTTAATAGAAATTACCTGGAATAGCGATCGCCCTGGGGAATTAATTTCTCAATTACGTAGTCAATTACCTGATTGTATAATTGGTACTGGTACACTGTTTAATGTGCAACAATTACAAGATGCGATCGCTGCTGGGGCGCAGTTTCTCTTCACTCCCCATACTGACCCAGAAATGATCAAAGTTGCAGTATCTCAAGATGTTCCTATTATTCCTGGCGCACTTACACCTACAGAAATTGTTACCGCCTGGACTCAGGGCGCAAGTTGTGTCAAAGTATTTCCTGTACAATCAGTGGGAGGTGCAAGTTATATCCACAGTTTACAAGCACCTCTTGGTCATATTCCCTTAATTCCTACCGGTGGTGTGACTTTAGAAAATGCTCAAGATTTTTTACAAGTTGGGGCGGTGGCCGTGGGTTTAAGTGGGGAATTATTCCCGAAAAATTGGGTTTTAGAAGGGAATTGGCACAAAATCACCGACCAAGCCAAAAATCTTACACAGAGGTTAAATTAGTTCCTGACCCCTCACAGATAACTTTTTCAGCAAACCCTAACTAGGGGTTGCTGAGAAAGTCTTTCCGTGAGGGCATAGGAGTCAGGAGTCAGGAGTCAGGAGTCAGGAGGAGATTTGAAAATTTCTTTGCCATCTCTTGAAATCCCCAAAAATGCACACTTTTTCCGGTATACCCTTCAAAACCCTTGCACTAATTTCTGTGTTTATCAGCC
>NZ_JAQMTI010000174.1:0-47735 GCF_028329225.1 Sphaerospermopsis kisseleviana CS-549
ATATATCAAAGGTTAGAGGCTGATAAACACAGAAATTAGTGCAAGGGTTTTGAAGGGTATACCGGAAAAAGTGTGCATTTTTTGGGATTTCAAGAGATGGCAAAGAAATTTTCAAATCTCCTCCTGACTCCTGACTCCTGACTCCTATGCCCTCACGGAAAGACTTTCTCAGCAAACCCCAATTATCCATTGTTAATTGTCCATTGTTGAAACCATTTCAAATTCTAACTGATGACTTTTGAGAAAATCATGAGTGAAATGATCTACCACATTTGTATCACTTAACTCTAAATTATAAAAGTCTACAAAATCATGATCAAAATATGGTCCTGCGTGCCAAGTTCCAACTTCTAATTTAATAAAACAATTTCCAGGAATACGAAAAGCAGCAAGTTTTTCTAATACAGGTTTGTTAATGTCGTTTTTAGGTGGACAAACTGCCATAAACCAATTTTTTCCTGCTAAAGAACCTAAACATTGAGTACATTGGATATGACGGGTAATTTTATGAAACTTTGTTCCTTTATTGTGCAAACGCATAATATAAAAACGAGGAATACCGTTTTGTAAATTTAATTGTGCGTCTTCGGAATCAAAAGATTTCCTATCTTTGCTGGCAAATATTACTTGTCCATAGGGTTGAAAGTTTTCTGGTGTGATCAATTCTGCTGTTAATTGTTTTAATGTTGAAGATGTAGTCATAAAAAATCCTGCAACAATCCTATTTATCCTATATCCTATATCTTATATAAATTATAGTTTATTTTATGTGAGTGAAGTACACAAGGGCGGGCAGGATGCCCACCCCACAAGATTGATAATATATTGGTAAATAATATTAACAGTTACCAGTCTAGTTCATGAGGAATTATTGATTTAGGAATAATCTTATTTTTCTTTAACAAATTTTGACACGAGAAAAGAATAAATGCATCTGCCAAATTAACCAAGATTTTACCCGCCAAGCTGCCATTGACTGGTTTTCTGTAGATGATGATGAGGATAATTTGATGTTTTTTGGTTCATAGTGTAACCATTTAGCTGGTAGGTGTCCCATCGGTGTTATAGGGGATAATTGAAAAGTTAAATCTTCATAATCTAACCATTTTCCATCTTTGCGCCAACCCAAGCGATCGCCTAATTTCTTTTCTGTTTCATAGTCTATTTGACCACCCATTTCACTCCAGATTGTTTGTTGAATTTTAAACCCAAAATAACCATAACTGTATTGTTCCCAAAGTCGGTCAATAATATGCAGGTCTTGACAAGGAAAGTTCTCAATATCTTCTTGATAAACTTCATTCCAGTAATTTTTTTGCATAACTTTAAGCATTAATTTAGCAGTTTCAATATCTGCTTCTTGCCATTTATTTTCTGCCAGCAGATCCCGCAATTTTGTATAGTCAATATTTTGATTTATCAAAAATTCTGGTTGGGAACTAATCTGATTATTAGCTACTTCCATTAATTCTGTCTTTTGAGTCGTAACTAGAGATGATGTAGAGACAAGATTTACTTCTGCTTTGTCTAGAGTTTGGATTTGTTGAGATATTTGTTGAGATATATAATTTGAGATTAAATCAATACCTTGACCCAAGAATAAGCCATTTTCACTGGTATCAAAATTTGGGCTTTGCCAATTTAATAATTGAGATTGAATTAAGACATCTTTTAATCGAGAATTTTTCTCATAACTTTTTACCATAAAATCAAGAAAAGTTTGAGAAAAGGCTTCATTGTCTTCGGTTGTAAATAAATTGGACTGATAATTTAAAATATTTTCCCCTAGATTTTTAATATCTCCCACAGTTGCATAAAAATATTCATCTACTTTCATCACTTCATCTATTAAAGATTGAAAAGGACTAAAATAATCTTGAATAGAATCTTCAAAATTAATGGCATTATGGGCAAGTTTAGCTATTTCTTGACGAATTTTATAAGCTTTTTGTTGATACTCGTAGATTTCTTGATATACTGCTAAATCTTTAACTATTTGTTGTACAATTTGTCTTTGATTCTTAGTGTCTTCTGCCAGTTTACTAATACCTTCACTAATTAATTTAATTTTCTCTAAAGTTAATAAATAAGCATTACTCAAGATGATAACAGCTTTAAAATTTTCTTTTTTCTCCCATCTGAGTTCATTTAAGATCCGCGGATTTTGTTGATTTTTTAGTTCTAATTTACTTCTGGCATCTTCGAGATTTCTGATTTCTAAATATTTTGCTTGAAATAATTTCTTTAAATTATCCATCAACGTTAACAAAAAACCCTGATAACTTTCCTGATAATTTTCCAGAAAATCAATAATCTGATTATAATCTATGATAAATAATTGAATTTCTGCTAAAATTTCCCCTTGAGTAATTGCTGTTTTACGTTTAATTATTCCAGCAATATAATGATAACGAACACCTTCTTTAATTAATTTTTGACGTTCACGAATTTTCTTTTGTAGTGTTTTTACAGCAGGATTTTTTAGAACTGGTAATTGATAGGTTCTTTCATAAATTTTGATGCTTTTATAATTAATAAATTGTTTTGGCTTTTGGGTGAGCATAAGTTTTATTTTCAGTTATTTTCCAAATTTACAGCAGTTTCCAAAGAGATAAATTAGACATTTAGCGGGCAAGATGCCTGTTCCACTTATACAAATTAAATGCACAACAGCTTATCTTGATGAAGTAGTTAGAGAAATTGATTTTTGGCGCTTATAATCTGCAATTGATAAGAGTTGCCAATGATTATTTTCTGTAAGTTCTAGTACCCATTGATGATAAGCAAATAAACTTTCTCGATGTCCCACACTAATAAAAGTTGTGTTTGTAGCTTGTAATTGAGAATATAAATTTTCTTCGTTTTTTAAATCTAAAGCACTGGTCGCTTCATCTAAAATAGTAAAGCTAGGCAAAGAAATTAATAATCTAGCAAAAGCTAAACGTTGCTGTTCTCCTAATGATAAAATATTCTCCCAAGCCACTTCTGTATCAAAACTCTTGACGCGGGTGAGCAGGTTTTGTAAATTCACTTGATGCAGAATTTCTTCTAGTTGGTGATCGCTCATTTCCCGATCTGAATGCGGATAAAGTAGTTGTTGACGTAGAGTTCCTAAAATTATATAAGGACGTTGGGGAAGAAATAACATTTCCTTTAATGCAGGTCTAACTAACCTACCACTTCCTGCATTCCATAAACCTGCGATCGCTCTCAACAAAGAACTTTTACCCCTACCACTAGCACCAACTATTAATAACCCTTCTCCTGGGGGAACAGATAATGATAAATCTTCAACTATCACTTGTTCATAATTGGGTGTTTTTAAAGTAAAATCCTCAAACCCTAGACGGGGTTCTTCTAGGACTTTAATAGTACCAAAAGTACCCAAGTTCTCAGGTTTTTTGCTTACCGATGCTAACGCATCTGAAAATTCCGCTAACCTTTGGACATAACTAGAAAATCTGCCTGAGTTACCAAATTCAGCTATTAATACACCTAAAGCATTGGAAAACATAAAACTACAAAATGTAGCTTGGCTAATTTCTCCATAATTAATCTGATCTTGAATAAATAAAGGTGTCAGAGTAAACATAGAAAATAAACTAATTGCTGACTGATAAGCACTGTTAAAAATATCTTGCCCTCTTTCCCAATTTAGCCTCCGTTCTGAATTTTTCAGCACATTCTCAAATCTACGTTTAATAATATTTAATTCTTCGGTTTCTCCTTGGAAAAAAGCAATTGATTCTGCATGATTTCTCACATGAGTTAGACAATAATTAAAATCGGCTTTAAATGCTAGTTCTTCTCGATTAATTTTCGCTAATTCTTGACTTAAAAAAATCGCCAATATATTACCGACAATTGTATAAACGATGAGATAAATTGCCACTTGTGAAGAAATAGTCCAAAGAATGATTACAGCAGCAATCATATCCATGAATTTTTCTATAAAAGTAGTGGAAAATCTCAACGCATTGATGGTAATAGGTTCAATTTCTTGGGCTATGCGTTGATCTGGATTAGTAATTTTAGACTTAAAATTGATTTTATAATAGGCTTGATTGCTCAAATATTTAGTTAAAATATGATTATTCAACCACTTGTACCAATCCATAGCTATTTTCTTTCTAATATATTTAGAAAATGCTACTAAAAGTACAGTGACAACGATAAATATAACAGATATCCATAATGTACCTAGATACTTTTCTAGGTTTTTCTCTTCAATGACGATATCAAAAACGTAACGATTCCAGAAACTACTAAGACTATTGATACCCACAACGGAAGTGATTAATATCAGCAACAGAATAAACATTCCCCATGAATAAATCACTTCGGAAAATGCTCTTGTTCCTACCTCTGTTGGATACCAATAAGGACCAGCAACTAATTTCAAATCCCGCCAAAGTTGTATAGCAGTGGCAAAAGGATTAAATGGTGTTTGATCAGTAACGCTACGAGTTTGCATAATTTCGATATTTATATCTATTACTTATCTATTACTTTGATTTTTACCAGTTAGAAGAATTTCTGCGATCGCCTGAGAAATTGCAAAATGTGGTGCAAATATTTCTAACCAGAAAAATTCCCCAACTGGATTAATTTCTAGAAAAACATAGTCTCCATCAGGTGTGACAATCATATCAATTGCTCCGTAGTTTAAACCAAATTCAGCCATCAATTGCAGTAGTTTTTTCTCAATATCTGGCGGTAAATCATAAGCTTGCCAAGCGTCTTTTAATGCTCTCCCTTGTTTACGCCAATCATAGGTAGCTCCTGCACAACTTTGAGAATTTACTGCTGCTGTAAATACGCGCTGTCCCACAATAGTTATCCGCAACTCTAGCGCCTTGGGTACGTTTTCTTGAAACGTCATCGGACAAAAACGCAGTCCTTCCAGATTTTCTAAATCCTCATCTTTAACTGGACTTGTAAACACAAAAAACTGTTCTCCCTGTTCGCCAAAAATTGCAAAGGAAGAAAGCATTTTTGTTACTATACCTTGTTGATGACATTCAGCGGCAAATTGTTTAACTGCTTCTGGGTTGTTAGTCGTCAGAGTGCGTGGGGTAAGCAGTCCTATTTTTCGTGCTATTTGTAGCTGTAGTTGTTTATGATGAGTTCTTTCTACATTGAACATCAAATCAAAATGAAAGCCAGGAAGACTAGCAATCATAGCTCGAACAGTAGCGCGAGATTCGTTAATTGATGCTTCTCTATATTGCTGATCCATCGTGTTGGGAATTTTTGCCCCATAGCGCATCCTGCGATACCAAACCGCAGAAACTTCACTCACATCCAGTTGCTTTTCCCCATCAGTGATCATTACCCGTTCTGTATCACCTTGATAAATATCTAATTTGATTTCTGTAGGATATCTGTCAGTATCAAACCGAAATGCTGTTTCTCCTTGATCTTCAATTGCTTTGATCACTAAAGGAATACTTTCATTGTCGTTGCTATATGTGACTATTAAAATTGTCATAAATAAAATATATGATTTTAATTAAATTAGGAATTATAACCGTAGACAAGGCTTGAGGACATTCACCAAAACTAGAAGTTAGACAATAGAAGGCTGTTAAAACTGTCACCTGTCACCTGTCACCTGTCACCTGTCGTTAATAACTATAAAAGTAGTGTATCAGCGATCGCCTTAGCAATAGGCAAATCCAAATCTTTTTCTAGCATTCCCCATTCACCTATAGGATTAATCTCTAAAAATATATATTCTCCTGATGGTGTAACAATCAAATCTAACGCTCCAAACAACAGCCCCAATTTATTCATAAATATTTGCAAATGACGCAGCACTTGTTCAGGAAGATCATAGTGTTGCCATACACCAACATCAACACCAGGTTTACGCCAATCTACTTTTGATGTGTCATAAACACTGGCATCTAACGCACCAACAAATACTTTACCATTGACATACACCACCCGCAATTCCCACTGTTTAGGAATTTGCTCTTGAAACACCATCGGACAGTAACGCAGTGACTCCGCATTTTCTAAGTCTGACTCTTTAACCACGCTGGTATAAAGAAAGAAAGAAGTAGATTCCATAGTCTGGGATAAAGGAGTTAATAACTTACTCACCATCTTACCTTTGACTTGATGGAAAAACTCTCTTGCAGCTTCAGCTTTGTTAGTAACGAGAGTCTGAGGAATGACAAAACCTACCTCAGTAGCAACCCGCAGTTGGCGCAACTTATCATTGGCAGCATTTATACATTCTAAATTATCTACCCAATGCGCTTTCCGCAAACTATCCCAGAAACCATTTAAGGTGGCTTGTGATTCTCTTATACAAGCTTCTCGAAACTTAGGAGCTAAGTCTGCACTTAGTTTTGGTTTCCATATTCGCCGCAACCACACCGCTTGTACTTGTTCTGTACTGATAGAATAGCCGCCATATTCTATAGTGTGATAGATTTTGTTGTTATCAAAATGTGCTGTTAATTGTACTTCAAGCGGAAACCTATCAGTATCTAAACGAAATGGTTGCACCCCTTTTTTTAACAATGCTTCAGCCACTCTATCTATTGTGAAAAAATCACCACTGTGAGTAATTAATAAAACAATGTCACGAGACAGGTGCATAAAAACTTTTTGAATTGAAGTTTGATTAACTATGGTTTGCTAAAAAATTCTTTCCATTAGGGCTTAGGAGTCAGGATTTACAGCATATTTCATACCCGTGAGGTACAAACTCAAATCATAAAACCCTTGTGGAACAGGCATCCTGCCTGTTATCTTCCCATCTCTACTGTCACCTGTCACCTGTCACCTGCTATAAATCCCCGATTTCTTGTAGACACCTGTATGGTAGCTGTCCAACGGGTAGAATTCGGGGATATTCAACCAGCAGCGATCGCTTAAATATTTTTGATATCTGGCTATTTATTCAGAAACAAACAGAAGTTTTCAATTTTTTGATGCTGCTATTTCTGCAATTTCAGATTCACTATATTTAGCAATCTTCGCAATCAGAAGGCCACTTGAAAGTAAATATTGGAGGAGGTAATGGCTGTTCTTCTGGTTGTGGTGTTGGTGTTTCTGGTGGTTCTTCTTCTGCGGCCAAGAAGCGAGCGAAAAATGGCAAGGCTTCAATATTCGTTAATGTTGCTGTTGTCATAATATATTCCTGTTTTCCTCAGAGGAACTTTATGTTAGCTATCAAAGATATATCAGTAAATGAGTGTTAAAGCAAGGACATTTAAGATATTTAAGATATTTAAGTTAAATCTCATGATTAGAAAGCAATGTAAATAAGGTAAAAATAAAAAGGTTTTGTTCGCGTAGCGTGCCGTAGGCAATTCTCAAACTCCCCCATTTATAATGGGGTAATCAATCAAAGTCCCCCTTTTTTAGGGGATTTAGAGGGATCTAAAAAGTCTAAATTTCCTTAACCTAAGATTATTCTGAATATTACGTTTTTTACTTTTAATGTAAGCATTCAGCCGTCAGCTAAGGTTAAGGATTATTTACTTAATTCTCAAAGCTTTCAACTCTTACCCATTTCAAAACTTTTGAGTCTTTATTATAGCGGTAGGTAGAACCATCCTTCGTAGTAATGGTTTGACCTTTGCTGGCCTTGCTTCTCACAGTACCCAGTGAATAGTCAGTTAGTTCCTGCATTTCTCGATGAGAAAGCCCTACAATTTCACCTGTATCTACTGTTGATGTTTCAGGTTGATTTTCAGGTTCATCATCAGATACAAAATCTATGATAATTTCTGAATTTTCAGAAGCATCTGTTAATATTTCTGCTTGATTTTCAGGTTCATCATCAGATACAAAATCTATGATAATTTCTGAATTTTCAGAAGCATCTGTTAATATTTCTGCTTGATTTTCAGGTTCATCATCAGATACAAAATCTATGGTAATTTCTCTATTTTCAGGAGAAACTGTTAATGTTTCTGGTTGAGTTGCGGGTTTACTATTGGGTACAACTTCTATGGTGATACCAGAATTTTCAGCATAATTATCAGTAGTAAGTTCTTGTGCTTTTTGCTGTCTATAATCCTCAACAGATAGCAGTCGCCAACTAGAATCTTGTGAAAGTTCTAAAACCCATTGATGATAACTAAATAGACTTTCTCGATGTCCTACACTGATATAGGTTGTGTTTGTTTCTTGTAATTGTTGATATAAATTACCTTCATTATTCAAATCTAAAGCACTTGTAGCTTCATCTAAAATAGTAAAGCTAGGACGAGTAACTAATAAACGTGCAAATGCTAAACGTTGTTGTTCTCCCAAAGAAAGGATATTTTCCCAAGGAAGTTCTGTATCAAAATTATCTATTCGACTTAATAAGTTTTGCAAATTAACTTGTTTTAAAATTGCTTCCAGTGCGCGATCGCTCATTCCCCGTGTTGTATGGGGATAGAGTAACTGTTCTCGCAAAGTTCCTAAAATAATATAAGGACGTTGAGGTAAAAATAATACATCTTCTAGGGGTGGTCTAATCACACGACCAGTCCCTGAGTTCCACAAACCAGCGATCGCCCTCAACAAAGAACTTTTACCCCTACCACTTGGACCGACAATTAATAAACCCTCACCAGGTTGAACACTCAGCGACAACTCTTCAACAATTACCTGTTCATAATTGGGAGTTTGTAAAGTAACATTCTCAAAAGCTAGTCGCTTTTCCTCTTTCGTCTTAATTATACTGACATTTTCCGGTTCTTTAGTGACAGATTTTAACGCTTCCGAAAGTTCAAATAAACGGTCAATGTAACTAGAAAATTTTCCTGAAGTGGCAAATTCTTTGATTAATTCAGCCATTGCTGTGGCGAACAAATTACAAGCTAAAGCAGCTTGGGAAATTTCTCCAAAATCAATTTCTCCTCTAATTTGCATTGGTCCAAATACTATAAATGGAAATATTTGAATAACCGCCTGATATCCTCGATTAAAAATATCCTGACTTCTTTCCCAATCAATCTTGCGTTTAACACTTTGAACAATCCTATTAAATCTCCGATTAACAATGTTTAATTCCTGTGATTCTCCCTGGAAAAAAGCTATTGATTCTGCATGATTACGCACATGAGTTAAACTGTAAGTATAGTCTGCATTTGATTCAACTTCTTCTTGCTTAATTTTGTTTAATTCTTGTGCCAAGTAAATAGCAATTAAATTACCAACTACTGTATAACAAACTAAAGCAACTGCTACAAATTTAGAGAGCGTCCAGAGCAGTATTAAAAAAGCTGTCATTTCTAGGACTTTTTCTAGCAATGTAGCTGAAAAGCTGAGAAAATCTTTAGTTAAAGGCTCAATTTCTTGTGATATTTGTTGATCTGGATTGGTAACATCGGACTGAAAATTGATTTTATAATATGCCCGATTATTGAAATATTTTGATAAAATTTGACTATTCAGCCATTCATACCAGTCAAGAGCTATTTTTTTTCTAACAAATTTAGAAATTCCTACTAAAATTGTTACCAAAACCAGCGCAAAACCATAAAGCAATAATAAATCACTAAATTTTTCTAAATCCTTTTCTTGTGTAATAACATCTATTAAATAGCGGTTAACAAAGCTGTTAAAAACTGTTGCACCTACCATAACAACAATTAATAATACTAGAAGAGCCAACATTCCATAAGTGCGAATCACCTCTGAAAATGCTCTACCATTTGCATCTGTAGGATACCAATATGGACCGACAACCGCTTGGAAATTTTTCCAAAATTGATTAGTACCTGAAGCAGAATTATCGTTGGCGGATTTATTAATAAAAGTTGTAGCTTGCATCTGTAAAAAATTATTTGAGTCTTATGGAGCAGATAACAGAGAACAAAAGGGCTAATAAACGTATAATTTATTTGTTAGTAAAAGCCCGGCTTATGACTAACACAAATAAAATAACATTACATTCCTATGTTAATGATCAGGATGAAGTCGAAATTATCCTGAGTCTTTAATGATTAGACCTGTCCGAGAAATTAAATATGGGTGATTTTAAACCCTTCTAGAGACGTTCCATGAAACGTCTCTATTCTTTTTCGGATGTGTCTAATGGTAAGTGTTAATGGTCAATTTACAAAATAGACTATTCAAAGATACCATCCTTCCAGAGTTTTAAGACTTCGCTGGCTGTAAAATAGCGTTCTTGTTCTGTCGCCATAGATTTGATGACGGCACGCATTTTCTCATACTTTTGTCTGGTTTGAGGGTTTTGCAGTTGTTTTTCAAAGAGATATTGAAAATTACTGACTCCGCTCCATTTACCAAAGACAATATTTACATCGTTGTGGGGAAATATAGCATAGCTCAGGGGATCACGAAACAGAGAGTTGACATGAATACCTGATTGGTGACTTTGTGCAGTTTGAGAATAGGGGTGTGCAGGACGAATCCCCATTTGCTCAATATAATTGGTGACTACCTCAACAGCATCATAGTTTATACCCTCCACTTCAATACCAAAACGGACACGCAACCCATTTAATACTTGCTCTAGAGCAACATTGCCGGCTCGCTCTCCTATACCACAAAATGTTCCTGATATTGTAGTCGCTCCCGCTATCACGGACTGGAGAGTATTTTCTAAAGCTAACCCTATGTCATTGTGGTAGTGTACCCCTAATTCTACCCCTGTAGTGGACTGAAGCAAATCATTAATCCAGATATAGCTCTTTTCTGGACTCAGAACCCCTACCGTATCACACAGTAGGAAGTGTTCAATATAAGGACCGCATGAACGGATACACTGTACTAAAAAGTCGAAATCTGCTCTAGAAGCATCCTCAGCCGCAAATTCTACTCTTAGTCCTGCAACTTGTGTGGCATAGCGGAGATTTTCCACAATCACATCAAGCGCATCTTGACGAACTTTATTGATGATGTGAAATGGGATATCGTCATCAATGGTTTTGCCTTGGTATTCGCTCATCAAACGGACATGGGGATTGCGTAAAAACAGCAAGCGATCAGAAACAGCATGGAAGAGAATAATCCGCTTAACTCCATAGTTTTTCGCCTGATCAATGTACTCTTTTCCCATCATCGTAGAAGCAGTAATCAGATGAGTTAATCCATCTGATATTAATGTTTTGGCAAGCTCTGATTCTTGCTCACAAACACTCGGCATAATAGCAAATCCACTGACTCCTGTCTGTGCAATGAGATGGGCAAGTTTGTGTTTGGTTGGTAGAGAGAAAAAAATACCAACTTGTTGTTCTCCATCCCGCAAGGTTTCATCAGAAATTTTGATTGGCAGAGTTTTCATTTTTTTATCCCAATTTAAAATGCAAAATTAAAAAAGTCAGGTTGATGATTATGAGTGATTTATTGATTAAATCATCATCAGCCGTAAGTGTGAAGCTAAGGTTTTGACATTCGGTTCATAAAGCATCCGTCCGTGATTTCCAGGTACAGATATTACCTTCACAGGGTTTGGTGTGTAAGCTTGCCATCCCCAGTCCGGTAAATCGTAATTGGTCAGTGCTTGGAGTTCTCGCACCACTATTTCCGGCACGTCTTCAGCACGGAATAAAACAATCGGGGCAGAAATTCGATGAACAGGCTGATAATTTACGTAATTGAGCGTCTGCACTCTCATCACTTGCATATTAGTTTTGAGTAAAGCAAGGCTGGAGTGTTCCGGTAGGGCATTATGACGGTATAAATAACTTGCCGCCAAATCCCAACGGGATTCGTCATCGCTTTGAGCCGCTAAATTAGCGTATTCTAAACCGAGAGAAACTCCTTTGAAAGCTTCGATGCGTTGGATTATTTGCCAAATCCAATCAATATCTGCTCTATTTTTGAAATGTTCCGGATTAGAAACCAATCCCGCATCCAAGATAGCTAGCAAACCCACCTTTTCACCTTGCTGCTCCAGTTGGGAGGCTATTTCAAAAGCGACACTACAACCGGAAGAGTACCCCAGCAATATATAAGGTCCTTGAGGTTGCTGTTGACGTAATTGGGAAATCAGTTGACTTGCGTGGTCGGCTACTGAGTGAGGAAGTATGCTCAGTCCATCTCTTCCTGGCGCATCGAGTCCATAGACAGGATGTTCAATACCTAAATTGATTGCCAAATCTCGAAAATAGAAGCTGTGTCCGTTAGAGCCAGATACACAAAATAGGGGGGTTGCATCTCCTAGAGGCTGAATCGGTACTAAATCAGAATTTGATTGTTCCATCTCCCTATTACCTAATGTTTGTGCTAGTTGAGCAATAGTAGGATTCTGAAATAAACTGCTCAAAGCCAGTTGTTGTCCAAACTCTTGTTGTACAAGATTGAGTAATTTGACTGCTAATAAAGAATGGCCGCCCAAATCGAAAAAGTTATCATGAATGCCAATTTCTTGACGTTCCAGAATAGCAGACCAAATGTGCGCTAATTGTGCTTCGACTTTGTTGCGTGGTGGTGTGTATGAACCTTGAACCCCAATATTAGGAGTAGGTAAAGCTTGCCGGTTAATTTTGCCATTGGGGGTTAAGGGTAACTCGTCTAGAACCATGATCTGAGCAGGAATCATGTAATCAGGTAGACGAGTTTTCAGGTAATTTTTCAATTGGGGCGATAAATCAGGGGTAATTCCTGTTAGATATGCAATTAAACTCTGATTATTTTCAGTTTTATGTACAGTAACAATTGCTTCTTTGACAGTAGGGTATTGCAACAAGACTGATTCAATTTCACCCAATTCTATGCGGAAACCACGGAGTTTGATTTGGTTATCAATACGACCAATAAACTCGATATTGCCATCAGGTTTCAATCTTACTAAGTCCCCAGTTTTGTAAATGCGCTCAGTTTTGCCGAATAATTCAATTTCCATAAACTTTTCGGCGGTTAATTCAGGACGATGGAGATAACCCCGCGCTAAACCAACACCAGCAATACACAATTCTCCAGGAATACCAGGAGGTAATGGTTGATTATGTGCATCTAAAATATAGATGCGGAGATTAGATAATGGTTTACCAATAAGTGGTTTTTTACCATTGGGTTGACAAAGAGCGATGCTAGTACAAATTGTAGATTCCGTTGGTCCGTAAGCATTAAAAAAACTTCTTCCTTTTGCCCATCGGGTAACTAATTCTTTGGGGCAAACTTCACCACCAGTAATTAAAATTTGCAAATCAGGTAAGGTTGCGTGGGGTAACAAAGATAAAACTGAAGGTGGTAAGATAACATGAGTAATTTTGTATTCAGTTAAAAAGTCAATCAGTTCTTGACTAGGTAACAGATTTTCTTTTTTTGTGAGATATAAACAAGCACCTACGGAAAGGGTAGAAGCAATTTCCCAAATGGAAGCATCAAAACTGAAATTAGCAAACTGTAGTACACGACTTTGCGGTTGAATTTGCAAAATTTCATCAACTGCCAAAATTAAATTTACCAGTCCACCATGTTCAATCATTACCCCCTTGGGTTTTCCCGTTGAACCAGAAGTATAAATAACATAAGCTAAATTATTGTAATTGACAGTGGT
Organism: Sphaerospermopsis kisseleviana CS-549; assembly: GCF_028329225.1. Classification (NCBI taxonomy): domain Bacteria; kingdom Bacillati; phylum Cyanobacteriota; class Cyanophyceae; order Nostocales; family Aphanizomenonaceae; genus Sphaerospermopsis; species Sphaerospermopsis kisseleviana. The sequence continues at coordinate 13,484 of NZ_JAQMTI010000174.1, forward strand.
CACTGAGCGAAGTCGAAGTGTTGACAATTGACAATTGACAATTAGTGATGGGTACTTGTCTAGTTCTTCATCTAAATAAACAACTTCAATAGGTTTTCCTAAACTATCTAAAGGTAATTTATCTACTACAAAACTTTGAGTTAATAAAACCGATATTCCCGAATCTTCTAACATCAACTCAATTCGTTCTTGGGGATAGTTGGGATCAATGGGTACATAAGCACCACCAGCTTTCATGATACCCAAAACACCAATGATCATTTCTAAAGAACGTTCAACAGAAATACCAATTAAGGTATCTGGTTGAACTTTATAATTTTCAATTAAATAATTAGCTAGTTGGTTGGCTTTTTCATTTAACTGTTGATAAGTTAGATTTTCAGATTCAAAAACTACAGCAATATTATGAGGATTTTTTATAACTTGTTCTGCAAATAAATCAACAAAAGTTTTATCTTGAGGATATTCGGTTTGAGTTTGATTCCATCGTTGTAGTTTTAGCAGTTCTTCTCCTGTCATCAAAGGTAAAGTATTGATTGATTGGTGGGGATGATCAATAATTCCTTGAAGCAGAACTGCAAACTGTTCCGCCATCCGTTGGATAGTACCCCTTGCAAATAGATCGGTGGCGTATTCCCAAGAGCAGTTTAATTGGTTGTCAGACTCGGTTATCAACAGCGTTAAATCAAACTTAGCGATCGCACCCTTGACTCCCAGCAACTCAGTATCTAACCCTGATAAATCCAAATCTGGACTAGCATTATTTTCCAGGGTAAACATGACCTGGAATAAAGGGTTATAGCTCATACTGCGTTCTGGTCGTAACTTTTCTACCAGCACATCAAAGGGAACGTCTTGATGAGCATAAGCATCTAAACAGGTTTGGCGAGTTTGTTGTAAAAACTCAATAAAACTTTGCTCTTTACCCTGAGCGCAGCCGAAGGGTGGTTTGATTTGCTGACGCATAACCAAAGTATTGACAAAAAAGCCAATTAACCCTTGAGTCTGGCTATGGGTGCGGTTAGCAATGGGAGAACCAATACATAAGTCTTCTTGCCGACTGTAACGAGATAGTAAAATACTCAAAGCAGCCAACAAAATCATATATAAACTTACGCCTTGCTGTTGACTAAAAGCATTAACAGCAGTAGTTAATTGCGGTGAGAGAGAATAAATATAGCGATCGCCTCTATAACTTTGCTGTGCTGGACGGGGATAATCTGTAGGCAATTCCAGTAATGGGGAAGCATCACCTAGTTGATGTTTCCAGTAATCAATTTGCTTTTCTAATACTTCTCCTTGTAACCAGTGGCGTTGCCAAGTTGCATAATCACTGTATTGAATCGGTAAGGGAGCAAGATTTGGGGTCTTACCTTGAGAATAAGCAGTATAAGCTTGCCATAACTCCCGCAAAAATACTCCCATTGACCAGCCATCACTGATAATGTGGTGCATATTGATGGACAAGACAGATTTTTGCTCCCTTCGGCTTCGCTCAGGATAAACCTCCAATTGCAGCAGTTTAGCTTTAAACAAAGGTCCAGTATTTAAGTCAAAGTGTTCTTGTGCATGAGCGTCAATTAAATCTTGGATATTTGGGCATTGGGTATCTAAATCAAGCTCTCCCTTGTTCCCAGTCCCTAATTCCCGGCAATCTTGTACTGTTAAAACTGTGATCTCGTCTAAACTGCGGATGGCAACTTGTGGTTGTCCGGCAACTGTAGGAAAATACATCCTCAGACTCTCGTGCCGATTCAGCAGATAAGCCAAACTAGAATGTAGGGCATCAATATTCAGGTTGCCGTTCAGTTGTAAAGCGATCGGCATATTGTAAGTAGCTGATGACCCTTGGAGTTGTGCTAATAGCCAGAGACGTTGTTGAGCAAAGGACGGAAGCTTGGGAGAGTCAGCACTTAAAGCAGGAATTTCTGCGGTGATCACAGCTTGTGTTTTAGCAGCTTTCAAGAAGGTGAGAATCTCTGCTTTGTGGTTTTGAATTTCCTGCTTCAGTTCCGCAGTCAGGGCATTTTTGCTAGTCCGAATCCGTAACTTATCATCTTCAGCCCAAATTCGGCAGCCCATGTTCTGCAAACGAAGCATTAAAGAAACTATTTGCTGATTGTGTGTTATGGTCATAGTTCAATTTCCTCTTCGTCTGAGTTTAAAGGTTGTATATCTGTGGTTGTCGAATTAACCCAAATGCAGCTATCTATATAATTTGCCAAGTCAATGATAGTAGGAGACTCAAATACTTGACGCAGTGGCAGTTCTACTTTGAAAGTGTCACGAATGCGGTAGCAAAGTTGGGTAGCTAATAAAGAATGTCCTCCCAAGTTGAAGAAGTTATCTTGTCGGGCTATGACCTCATATTTCAGCAGTTTTGCCCAAAGTTGAGCCAGCAATTTTTCTGTTTCTGTTATAGGTAATTCAATGTTTGTAGCTACCACTGTTTTACCTGGTGCTGGTAATGCTTTACGGTCTACTTTGCCATTGGGTGTTAGTGGTAGTTTTTCTAAAACAACAAAATGGCTAGGAATCATATAATCAGGGAGATTTTTTCCTAGAAAATACCGCCATTCTTCTAGTAATGCTGGGTCAACTTGATTGGTGCGATATTGTAACGGTTGATTGGCGTAATGTTGCCAAGGTTTCTGTCGCCAATTTTTACTTTGATTAAATCTTGGTATTTGCTCTTTTCCAGGAATATTCCTTTGGAAAATAACATCGTAATAGGCAAAACTGGTAGAAGTGTATTGAATAAAAGGTGTGTAAGGTAAATCTTGCGTTAAATCTAGGAATGCTTCCGGTTCGATGCCTGATTTGACTTGGGCAATAACAGCTTTTAAGTCGGAAACCTGACCATCTATCTGAGTAATTTTTTCTAACAACGCCATTTCTGAAGTGAGCCGCGCATTCGGAATATATTTAATGCTTAATAAATCCGGTCGCTCAGTTGTTAAAATTCTCTCAATTGTTTTTATATTTAACTGCTGTTCTTGCCAATCTAAACATTGGGTTTCGGTAACAGAAGTTTCTGTTTGATCCAAATATAGAACAACGTCATAACGAAAACGGCTCATTTCCGTATGGCTGTAACCCCGTTTCAATTGAACTTTTACGTGACTAATCCGGGGAAATTTTTGTTTAAGGGCGATAAAGAAATCAGGATCAATCAGTAATTCGCCTTCGTTGCAGATGCTTTTTTGAATTTGTTGGCGTAAGTCCTGAATTGATAATTTATCAGGAGCGCGATAAAATTCTACTGCGGTATGGAAAGCCTCCAATAAATGTAGATTTCGCACATCTCCCATGAAGATTTTTCCCTGATTACTTACAGTTTTGATCGCCCCTTCGATGACTGACAACAAGTAATCCAAAGAAGGGAAATACTGAATTACAGAATTGATGATTACCAAGTCATAAGTATTGGATTCAATGCCCTCAAACTGGTTAGCGGCACTTTGTTTTAAAGTAACTTTGTTTTGGAGAGATTGCTGTTTGAGATATTGTTCAATATACTGCAATCCGCTGGATGAAAAATCTGTCCCCAGGTAATGCTGACAATGGGATGCAACTTTAAACAATAACATCCCTGTTCCACAACCAATTTCCCAAACTCGTTTGGGTGCAAGTTCTAAAATTTGCTCAACTGTTATATCGCGCCATTCTTGCATGGCCGACTGGGGAATGGGTTTTCCTGTGTAGCTATCCTTCCAACCTGCGAGATTCAAAGTTGGATCATCGGTTGGGTTTGGTTGCTGAGTGTAGCTATCATTAAATACTTGTTCCCACAATTTTATCTGTTCACTTTGGTTGATATGGTCGCCTTCCGTTGTAGGGACGACATAAGCTACCAGATGTTGATAGCGAAGCGCTCCGTAGGAATCGTGTTCGCTATCTTCCCGCACCAAAACAACCGCTTCCTGAATTTTGGAATGTTTGAGTAAAGATGCTTCAATTTCACCTAATTCAATACGGAAACCCCGCAGTTTGATTTGGTAATCAATCCGTCCTAAGTATTGCAGATTACCATCAGGTAACCACCGAGCTAAATCACCAGTTTTATAAATTCGCTCAGTTTTGCCGAATAATTCCACGTTCAGAAATTTTTCGGCGGTAGTTTCAGGACGATGTAAATAACGCTGTGCTAAACCTGCACCTGCAATGCAAAGTTCTCCAGGAATACCAGGGGGCAGGGGTTGATTATATTTATCTAAAATGTAGATGCGAGTGTTAGCGATCGCTTGACCTATAGTTGGTTCATGCTGGGCATTTTTGGCAACTTTCGTAAATGTAGAGTAAGTTGTGTCTTCAGACGGTCCATAGAGGTTGTAAACTTCTCTGACAGATGTGTTTTGATATAAAGCCTGTACCAAACTATTTTTTAATGGTTCACCAGCTAAATTAATTACCTGTACACTTGCGGGAATAGCATTCATATTCAGCAGTTCCGCCGCCGCACTCGGTACAGTATTAATCAAAGTTATCGGTACAGGACTCTGACGTGCTTGCTCAATGTATAGTGCATTTTCTACCAAAATCACACTACCACCTTGAGTCAGGGGAACAAAAATTTCAAAAATGGAGAGATCGAAACAAATTGAGGTTGAAGCTAAGACACCTGCAAGCTGTTCTGCACTAAAGACTGAATGCGCCCATTTTACAAAGGCTACGGGACTAGAATGGGCGATCGCCACTCCTTTAGGTCGCCCTGTAGAACCAGAGGTATAAATTATATAAGCTAAATCATTATTAATGCTGATGGGATGGGGATTATTTGTTGGCTGTTGAGTCCATGTTTGTTCATCCAAAAAAACTACTTGAGCAGTATTTTTCAGCTTTTCTAAAGGAAGTTGCTTTTTCAGGGATTTAGTTGTTAGTAATACCGCCGCATTACTATCTTCGAGCATTAAATGAATGCGTTCTTGGGGATAACTCGGATCAATCGGTACATAAGCTCCACCGGCTTTGAGGATAGCAAAGATACCGATGAGCATTTCCAAGGAACGATCAATGCAAATCGCCATCAGTGGGTTATCAGATATGCTTTTGAGTTGCAAGAGATGATGCGCCAGTTGATTAGCTTTTTGATTGAGTTCTTGATAACTCAGGCTTTGATCTGCAAACACAACTGCAATCTGATCGGGTGTTTTTGCTACCTGTTGTTCAAACAGAGTTACCAATGTTTGGTTCTGAGGGTAATCTGTGTCAGTTTGATTCCAGATTAGCAGTTGTTGAACTTCTGCTGAAGTGGTGATGGGTAGCTGATAAATCGGCTGTTGGGGATTTTGGGTAATTGCTGTCAGCAAAACTTCAAAATGTCCCGCCATGCGTCTAATGGTTGATGCCTCAAATAAATCTGTGGCATATTCCCACATACAATTTAGTTGCTCATCTCTTTCGCACAAATCCAGCAGTATATCAAACTTGGCAAAGGGGAAACTTTGTTCCAAGTATTGAATATCAAGCCCTGGTAAACTCACATTCACCCCAGCCCCCGCCGCGTTTTGCAACACCATCATCACTTGGAATAAGGGATTATGGCTGAGGCTGCGTTCTGGTTGCAGTTTTTCTACCAAATAATCAAAGGGAATATCTTGATGAGCATAAGCATCTAAGCAAGTTTGACGGGTTTGTTGGAGTAAATTAATAAATCCTTGTTCTGGCTTGATTTTGCTTCGCAATACTAAGGTGTTGACAAAAAAGCCAATTAACCCTTCTGTGTGGCTATGAGTGCGGTTAGCGATCGCACTACCAACACATAAATCCTCTTGGCGGCTGTAACGGGATAGTAAGATATTGAAAGCAGTCAACAGGGTCATAAATAAACTCACCCCTTGTTCTTGACTCAAGTTTTTAAGCTTCTGAGTTAGTTCTTGACTCAAACAATATTCTTCACGCCCACCTTGGTAACTTTGTTGCGCTGGACGGGGATGATCTGTAGGTAACTCTAATAACCTGGGTGCATCGCCTAGTTGTTGTTTCCAATAATTTTCCTGACTTGCTAAAGTCTCCCCTTGTAACCAATTGCGTTGCCAAGCTGCATAATCACTATACTGAATCGGTAACGGTGATAAGTTGGGAGTAGAACCGACTGCAAAAGCGGTGTATGCTTTTTCCCATTCCCGCTTAAATACACCCATTGACCAACCATCACTAATAATGTGGTGCATATTTATCAGCAGGACATTTTTCTGGGGGCTGAGTTGCACTAGTTTGGCTTTGAACAGGGGTCCAGTATTTAAGTCAAAGGGTTCTTGAGCATGGTTATCAGCTAATTTTTGTAAGATTTCCGCTTGTGTGTGGGGATCGAGTTCTTGTAAGTTGGCGATTGCCAGCACTTCTATATCTTCTATACTTCTAACTACTACTTGCGGCTCTCCCTCCAAAGCCGGAAAATAACTGCGTAAACTCGTATGACGTTGTAGTAAATAAGTTAAACTCTGAGTTAGAGCCTCTACATTGAGTTTGCCATTTAATTCGTATGCGAATGGCATATTATAGGTAGAAGAAGTTCCTGTCGCTTCCAGTTGAGCGATAAACCAAAGTCTTGATTGGGCAAAAGACAGAGTTTTTGGTTCATTTTCTAACTGGGGGGAAATGGGAGGTAAAGCCACACTCGCAGATGCTTTATCAATTTCCCTCGCCAACTCAGATAAAATGCTTTGCTCAAATATCTTACGAACAGGTACTTCTACTCTGAAAATATCACGAGTGCGGGCAACTAATTGAGTTGCTAACAGGGAATTTCCACCTAATTCAAAGAAGTTATCAGAACGACCAACAGAGTTAACTTTTAATAAACTTTGCCATAAACTAGCGAGTAGTTCTTCTGTGGGAGTTACTGGTATTTCCAAATCAGCAGCAGTGGCTGTGTTTGGTGCTGGTAATGCACGACGGTTTATTTTTCCATTAGCAGTCAAGGGCAAGTTTTCCAAAACCATAATCTGGCTAGGAATCATATAATTTGGCAAGCGATTTTTGAGGTATTCTCTTACTTCAATTACCCCCTTAAACGCCAAGCCAGCGGTTTTTTCTGACTCTGTAACATAGGCAATTAACCGGGGATTGTTATCAGTTTCATATAAAATTACCACAGCTTCTTTAACTGATGGATGTTGTAATAATAGTGATTCTATTTCACCCAGTTCAATTCTAAAACCTCGTAATTTTACCTGCTCATCAATGCGACCCAAATATTCTAAATATCCTTCATTATTCCATTTAGCTAAATCACCGGTTTTATAAATCCGTTCAGATTTACCAAATAAATTAATATCAATAAATTTTGTGGCTGTTAAATCAGGACGATGAAGATAACCCCGCGCTAAACCTATTCCTGCAATACACAATTCACCGGGGATACCAGGGGGTAATAGTTGATTATTGGCATCTAAAATATAAATACGGATATTAGGTAATGGTTTACCGATTGGTGGTTTTTTGCTGTTTATCTGACTATTAGGTTGACAAAGATAAATAGCAGCCGTCACAGTAGATTCTGTCGGACCATAACAATTGTATAAATGTTGTTCTGTTCCCCACTGACTTACCAATTCAGCCGAACAAGCCTCTCCACCAACAGTCAGACATTGTAAATCTGGGAAACTCACTTTTGGTAAGACAGATAAAGCCGAAGGAGATAAAAAGCCATGAGTAATTTTGTGTTTAGTTAAAAAATCAACTAAGCTTTTACCAGGTAATAAAGTATCTTTATGAGCTAAATATAAACAAGCACCTGCTGATAAAGCAGTTGCAATTTCACCAATAGATAAATCAAAACTAAAAGACCCAAATTGTAGCAAGCGACTGTGATTTTGAACTTGAAAACTTTCACCCCAAGCTAAAGCTAAATTAACAATTGCTTGATGTTCAATCATTACTCCTTTGGGTTTTCCTGTTGACCCAGAGGTATAAATTACATAAGCTAAATTATTGTAATTGACAGTGGTCACTGAGCAAAGTCGAGGTGTTGACAATTGACAATTGACATTTAATGATGGGTATTGATCTCGTTCTGCATCTAAGTAAACAACTTCAACAGGATTTTGTAAACTATCTAAAGGTAACTTATCTACTAAACAACTTTGAGTTAATAAAACCGATACTCCAGAATCTTCTAACATCAACTCAATTCGTTCTTGGGGATAGTTGGGATCAATGGGTACATAAGCACCACCAGCTTTCAGAATCCCTAAAATACCAACAATCATTTCCAAAGAACGTTCCACAGAAATACCGATTAAGGTATCTGGTTGTATTGGGTAATTTTCAATTAAGTAATTAGCTAGTTGGTTTGCTTTTGCATTTAACTGTTGATAAGTTAGATTTTCAGATGCAAAAACTACAGCTAAATTATTAGGATTCTTAATAACTTGCTGTTCAAATAAGTCAACAAGAGTTTTATTTTGAGGATATTCTGTTTGTGTTTGATTCCATGTTTTTAGTTGCTGAATTTCATCTTCAGTCAGCAAAGATAGAGTATTAATTGATTGATGGGGATGATCAATAATTTGCTGTACCAGAACCTCAAAATGGCGCATCATTCTTTGAATAGTTGTCTCTGCAAACAAATCCGTTGCATATTCCCATTCTCCAGTTAAACCTTGGGGAGTTTCCCGGAAAATTAAGGATAAATCAAAGAATGTTGTGGTGTTTTCCCACTCAAAGCGGGTGAGAGTTAAACCAGGAATTAAAAGTGTTTCGGGAGTTCCACTTTGTAAACCAAAAGCGACTTGAAATAGGGGATGATGAGCAAGCGATCGCTCTAATCCTAATTCATCAACTAATTTTTCAAATGGTAAATCTTGATGATCATAAGCATCTAAAGTTACTTGTTTTACCCGTTGCAGTAATTCTATAAAAGTAGGATTTCCTTGTAAGTTGGTACGCAAAGCTAAAGTATTGACAAAAAAGCCAATTAAGGGTTCTATTTCTTTGCGGTTACGATTGGCGATCGCAGAACCAACTACAATATCATTTTGACCACTATAACGAGACAATAACAGCGCGAATACTGCCAGCAAAGTCATAAACAAAGTAGTTCCTGACTCCTGACTTAACCGCTTTAATTTTTGTGTTAAATCTAAATTAATTTGGATAAATTCACTACGTCCGCGAAAACTTTGGACTGATGGACGGGGATGATCTGTAGGTAGTTCTAATAATGGGTTAATTTCTGCTAATTGTTGTTGCCAATAATTGAGTTGTTTATTTAAAGTTTCTCCTTGTAAATATGATCTTTGCCAGTGAGCAAAATCAGCATATTGTAAAGATAATGGTGATAAAGGATAAGATTGTCCATTACAAAAAGCGGTGTAAAGAGTGAATAATTCTTTGCGGAAAATATCCATTGACCAACCATCGCAAACTATGTGATGAATGACCAATAACAGCAGATGAGATTGATCAGCTAGTTTTAGTAATTTTACTCGCAATAAAGGAGCTTTTGATAAATCAAATGGCTGTTGTAATTCTGCTGTTGCTAAATGTTGCGCTTTGCTTAACTGATCTTTTTCTGGTATTTGTCGCCAGTCTAGAACTTCTATTTTTAATTCAGGTTGGCTGTGAATTACCTGTATGGGTGATTCATTAACAACAGAGAAGCTAGTGCGTAAGATTTCATGGCGTTGGATAATTTCTAAAATAGCTTTTTCTAAGGCATTAATATTTAAAATACCGCTAATTTGCCAGAAAAATGGCACGTTATAAACACCATTTTCTCCTTCTAGTTGGTCAATAAACCACAGTCTTTGTTGAGCAAAGGAGAGGGGAAGGGGTTTTTCCCGTGATACTGGTTCGAGGAGTGGGGTTTGTTGTTGCTTTTTGAGTTTTTGTAAAACTAATGCTCGTTTTTCTGGTGATAATTTTTCAAGTTGTTTTAGTAAGTCGCTCATAATATTTTTGTTTAGTTTTTTTTGTTAAAGGTTATTTTTTATCGTTCGCGTAGCGTGCCGTAAGGCATACCATAGAGGCACAGAGAACACAGAGATTAAGAGGGGTAATATTTCATTAATTCATGATGATTTTTCTATCAAAATATGGGTGGAAAATCTTTATGAAAGTAATTGTTGTATTACCTCCTCTTCTGATAATTGATCTACCTCTGCTAAAATCCTGGCTAGTTCATCGTTTTCTGCTTGCTTAATTTGTTGTTCAGTAACTTTTTGAGCAAGTTCGCCAATGGTGGGATTTTCAAATAAGTAACGCAAAGGAAAGTCAAGAGAAAAGACTTCTCTTAAACGAGAAATTGCTTGAGTAGCTAGTAAGGAATGTCCTCCTAATTCAAAGAAGTTATCATGAATTCCTACTTGTTTTAATTTCAGAACTTCCTGCCAAATATCTGCTAATTCTTGTTCCGTATCGGTGCTAGGTGGAACAAAATCAATTTCTAAATTTCTTTGTGTATGATCGGGAATTGGCAAAGCACGACGATTGATTTTACCATTAGGAGTTAAGGGTAAATTCTCTAAAAATACAAAAGCAGCAGGAATCATGTAATCTGGCAGCTTTGATTTGAGGAAGTTTCTCAAGCTGCTGGGAGTTGGTACATTATCCTGTGCTACCAAATAAGCTACTAATAATTTCTTACCTGGTTCATCTTCCCGCGCCATTACTACAACTTGTTGAATGTCAGGATGTTGATTTAAAACTGCTTCTATTTCTGCTAATTCAATTCTAAAACCACGCAGTTTTACCTGTGTATCAATTCGTCCAATAAATTCTATATTCCCATCAGGTAAACGCCGAACTAAATCTCCAGTTTTATATAGGGTATCTCCTGCAATAAAAGGATTAGAAATAAATCTTTCTCTGGTTAATTTGGGTTGATTTAAGTAACCTCTAGCAACACTCGCACCACCTATATATAGTTCACCCAGAACACCAATAGGAACTCTATGTAAATGAGTATCTAATATATAAACTGTTCTGTCTCCAATGGGTTTACCAATGGGAATAGATTTGAAATTTTCAGCTATTTTTTGAGGAATGGGATAACAACAGGTAAATACTGTGCATTCTGAAGGACCATAAGCATGAATAATTTGGGTTTTTGGTAATAGTTGTAAAGCGCGACAAACATGAGATACAGAAACTGCTTCTCCCCCTGTTAACAGTTGTTTAATTCCTGATAAACCTTGTGGCATTGTATCAATCATGAAATTGAATAATGCGGTAGTCAGAAACAAAGTATTAACTTTTTGTTCTTGAATAATTTGGGTTAATTTTTCTGCTGTAGGAATTTTTTCTGGATAAATTACACAACGTCCACCATAAAGCAATGGTGTCCACATTTCTAGGGTAAGTCCATCCCAAGAAATTGATGAATGTTGTAGCCAAATCTGGTTTTCATCAAGGTGAATATAATCAACCCCAAACATAAAACCTATAAAGCTACGATGGGGAACTTCTGTTCCTTTTGGTGTTCCTGTTGAACCTGATGTATAAATGATATAAGCTAAATTTTCTGGAGTAACTTCACAGGGTAAATTATCTGCTGAATATTGGGCGATAATTTCCCTATCTGTATCAAGATTCACCACTGTTTGATTATTAAGTGGAAGTTTATTTTCTAAATGAGTTTGTGTTAGTAAGATGGGTGTTTGTACATCTTCCAGCATTAAAGCTAGTCTTTCTGTAGGATAAGCTGGATCTAAAGGTATATAAGCACCTCCAGCTTTGAGAATGGCAAGTATTCCGATTACCATTTCTAAGGAACGCTCAACACAAATTCCTACCCTAGTTTCTGGTTTAACTCCTAATGATTTTAAATGATGGGCTAATTGATTAGCACGGTTATTTAATTCTCGATAAGTTAAATGTTCTTGTTTATAAACAACTGCAATATTATCAGGTGTTTTTTCAACCTGTTCTTCAAATAAAACATGAACACATTGATAATTAATATTTTCTTGATTTTGATGATTCTCTAGATGATTTTCTAAAATTATTAATTCTTGTTCTTCTGCTGCACTGAGTAAAGATATTTGTGAAATATTTTGTTGTAAGTTTTCTGCAAACCTTGTTAGCAATGTTTGGAAATGTCCAATCATGCGGACTAATGTTGTTTCATCAAAGGATCTAGTATCATAAACAAATCTACCTCCTAAATGTGAACCAGGGTTAATGACTATTGTTAATGGGTAGTTTGTTCTTTCAAAACAACTCAGATGACTAATATCTAAGGTTTTTTCCTTGTCTTGTTTACTGGAATCTACGGGATAATTTTCAAAGACTAACAGACTTTCAAATAATGGCATCCCTGGGAGAATATCACTTACTTTTTGAATTTCTGCCAGGGGGAAATAACTATATTGTTCTTGTTCTATTGCTTGAGTTTGTAATTCTTGCAGCCAAGATAATATTTGTTTTTGATGATCAATTTTTACCCGGGTGGGAATGGTGTTAATTAATAATCCCACCATTGATTCTATGTTGTCTATTACAGGTTGACGACCGGATACAGTTGCTCCAAAAACTACATCTTTTTCGCCACTGTTTATAGTGAGCGAAGTCGAACTATAGCAGGAAATTAATAAACCCCATGCTCCCTGTACTAAATTATTTAATGTTAAATGATGTTGTCGTGCTGCATTTTGCAATTTTTCAGTTACCGTTTGAGATAATTGAAAACGTTTTTCTTGATATATTCCTTTGCTTCTGTTCCCTGTTAAGAGTTCCCTGTTCCCTATTAAGGTAGGTGTTTCAAAACCTGTTAATGTTTGTTGCCAAAATTGTTTAGCTTTTTCAAGATCCTGTTGTTGTAACCATTCAATATATTCTTTATAAGGTCGAACTGGTGACAATCTTAAATATTCACCCCGTTGATTTGCTTCATAAAAAGCTAAAACTTCTTTGATGATAATTTGCATTGACCAACCATCAAATAATATATGGTGATGACTCCAAATAAATTGATAGGTGTTCTCAGTTAATTTAATGATGGTAAACCGCATTAAAGGAGCTTGATTGAGGTCAAATCGCTTATGGCGATCGCTCTTTAGTAACTCCTCTAAATGCTGTTTTTGTTCATCAGTTGTTAAATGTCGCCAATCTAATTTTTCCCAGGGAAGATCCACTTGCTTACTCACCATTTGCAAGGGTTTTTCTATTTCTTCCCAAAAGAAAGAACTGCGTAATATTGAATGTCTGGCTACAACCTGTTCCCAAGCTTTTTGGAATGCAGCAAAATTCAATTCCCCAGAAAGTATACAAAGTAACTGCTCAAAATAAACTTCTGATTCTGGTGCATAAAGGGTATGAAACAACATCCCTTGTTGCATGGGTGAAAGTTCATAAAGGTCTTCGATACTTTGCATACATTTCCTCTGAGTTGGTGATTGGGGACTGGGGACACTTCGACAAGCTCAGTGCATCGCTGGGGACTGGGGACTTGGAAAGAATTAACCAATTACCAATTACCCATTACCCATTACCTATTTATTTCTTCTTGTTGAGTTTGGCTAGGAATTTATCTAGCTGTTTTTGATTGAGTTTAGCTGCTGAAAAGTCAGATGGGGTATAGCTTTGCTCGTCTTTTGATTGACAGTGATCTATGAGGTTTGTTAATGCTTCCATGAATCCTGAAGCTAACCTTTCAATAGTGTCTCGCTTGTGAATTTTATCACTATACGCCCAAGTCATTTCTAGTTTTCCAGCCCGAATAAAACCGCTAATTCCTAATAGGTGACTACGACGATTTAATCCACTTTGTTCTGATTTAAATTCTTTAGCCTCACCTAAAACTGATGACGCTTTCAGCACTTGATCAAATTGTCCTAAGTAGTTAAAACTAACTTGCGCTGATGGGAAGGAAGCTAATTTTTCAAGGATGCTGGTGTCTGTGTTTAAATATCGCAATACACCATAACCTATCCCCCGGTTGGGAATGCTTCGCAGTTGTTCTTTGACTGATTTTAACGCTTCCCCTGGTTGGTTTTCTTTAATTGCTAAACCCACAGGGAATAATGTTGTAAACCAACCTACAGTTCTTGAAAGGTCTACATCTTCAAATAAGTCTTCCCTTCCATGTCCTTCTAAATCAATTAGTAAAGAATTTTCTCCTGTCCATTGGGCAAAACTCTGTACTAAAGCTGTCAATAAAACATCATTAATTTGGGTATTGTAAGCAGCAGGTACATCTTGTAACAGGGCGCGGGTTTGTTCTTCATTTAACGCCAGTGATACAGATGTAGTTGAGGCTACGGTGTTATTTTCTGCAACCGCAGGCTTGTACTGAGCGGAGTCGAAGTAATAGTCTATTGGTAAAGGTTTGGTGGAAATATTAGATTGATTTACCCAGTAATCTAACTCTTTCACAGCTTGGGTTTGAGCATATTCTGTTAAGCGATCGCTCCAATATTTCCAAGATGTTGTTTTCTCTGGTAATTTTATCATCTGACCCCGGATCACTTGTTGGTAAGCTGTGGCTAAATCTTCCAATAAAATCCTCCAAGACACACCATCAACAGCTAAGTGATGAATGACGACGAGTAAACAACTGGGTTGATTTTTACCTAATTGAAATAATGCAAATTTGGCAATTTTTCCTGTTGCTAAATCCAAACTAGCTTGTAATTCTGGATCTTTAGTTTTTATCGCTGTTTCCTGTTCTGCTGCTGACAGGTGCGATAAATCAAAAATGCTTAATGGTACAGTTTCTTGGACATCGGTGTGGATTTGTTGCCAGTTTTCTCCTTCCTGGACAAATTGCAACCTCAAAGCATCATGTTGTCCCAAAAGTTTTTGTACCACTTCCTGCAATAATTCAGGTTGCAAATCAGCAGGAACTTCTAACAATGCTGACTGGTTAAAGTAATTGATTTCTGGTAATTTCTGCTCAAAAAACCATTTTTGAATCGGTGTTAACCCAACTTTACCAGTGACTAAACCTTGTTCGGCGTTGATTTGGCGAGTCATACCCGCTACAGTCGCTAACTCCCCAATGGTTTGATACCTAAATAACTGTTTAGCGGCAATTTGAATACCCGCCTGATTCGCTTTAGAAACTAGCTGAATACTGAGAATTGAATCTCCACCCAATTCAAAATAATTATCGTGAATGCCAACATTTTCTATTCTCAGCACTTCTGACCAAATCGCCACTAATTTCTCTTCTATTAATGTGCGTGGTGCTGCAAATTTATCTTCATCACTGCGAGAAAAATCCGGTGTTGGTAAAGCCAGATAATCTACCTTTTGGTTAGAGGTCATGGGTATGCTATCTAACACCATGAACGCAGCCGGGATCATGTAATTCGGTAATTTCTGTTTAAGAAACTGGCGCAGTTCGTCAATTGTTGGTTGTGGTGCTTGGGGTACGAAATAAGCCACCAATCGCTTTTGTCCAGTAATTTCTTGATGGGCAATAACAACCGCTTGGGATACTTGGGGATGTTGTCTTAATACTGTCTCAATTTCTCCCAACTCAATGCGGAAACCGCGAATTTTTACCTGATTATCAACTCGTCCCAGGTATTCTAAATTGCCATCTCTTCTAAATCTGACTAAATCCCCAGTTTTATATAATCTGTTATTCCCTTCTGCCTCCTGCCCCCTGCTTCCTGCCTTCTCAATAAATTTCTCTGCTGTGAGTTCAGGACGTTGCCAATATCCCCTAGCTAGTCCTGCTCCCCCAATGTGTAATTCTCCTGGAACTCCTATAGGTACAGGTTGCTGATATTGATCTAAAACGTAAACTTGGGCATTACTAATGGGTTTACCAATGCTCACAGAAGTCGTGCGGTGAGCGAAGTCGAACCGATTTTCCGGGGTGAGGCGTTCTAAGGTAGTTACTACCGTTGCTTCTGTTGGTCCGTAGCTGTTAAATAATTGGGGTGCTGGGGAAAGATGGTCACTGAGCGAAGTCGAAGTGTGCGCTGTGCAATTATGCCAATGTTGCACTTTTTCTAGTTGTACTTCTTCACCACCAATAATTACAGTTCTCAAACTTCCAGGAATGGGTGAGTTTTGGGGTTGCAGTTCTGTTACTAATTGATGCCAGTATGCTGTGGGTAAGTCCAAAACTGTTAACTGCCATTTTTGACAACACCGCCAAAAATCATCGCTGGAGTTGAGCATTTCTTCAGTGCGTAACACTAAGGTTGCACCAACAGCAAGACAGGGGAAGATTTCTTCTATGGATGTATCGAAGCAAACAGAGGCAAATTGTAGAACCTTATCTTGAGCATTGATACCATACTCATCAATGGCAGTGGTGATAAAGTTCAACATTGAACGATGTTCAATCATTACCCCCTTGGGTTTACCCGTAGAACCAGAGGTATAGATAATATAAGCCAGGTTATTTAGCTGAACATCACTAACTGGGTTAGCTGTACTTTGGGTAGCGATTTTCGCCCAATCTGTATCTAAATAAATGGTTTGTCCGCTATAACCTGCCAGTTTTTCCTGGACGGTTCGACTTCCCTCACCGAAATATCTATTTTGTGTAAGTAAAATACCGAGTTGGGTATCTGTGATAATCTCCGCTATGCGTTCTTGGGGATAAGCAGGATCAATGGGAACGTAAGCACCACCAGCTTTGAGAATACCCAATAAACCAGCAATCATTTCTAGGGAACGATCAACACAAATACCTACCAAGGTTTCTGGTTTAACTCCTAAACTTTGCAGATAGTGGGCGATTTTGTTAGCGCGATCGCTCAATTCTCGGTAAGTTAATTTTTTACCATCCTGTTCTACAGCTATGGCATCGGGTGTTAATTCTACTTGCAGTTCAAATAACTTATGGATACACTGACTCTGTGTATTTTCCCTCTCTGTTTGATTGCATTCCCCTAATAATTTTTGTTGTGATGCGGTAATTAGAGGTATTTGGCCAATTCGTTGCTCTGGCTTCGCTACCATCTCAATTAACACCTGTTCATACTGTTCTAGCATCGCTTCCATGCTTTCAGCATCAAACAAGTCGCTGTTATATTCCAAATCCAGGGTAATTCCTTTTGCTCCCGTTTTCGCACCATGCTGGACGCTTTGTTCAAACCGGGGGATAACTAAGAAATCAAGATCAAACTTGGCAGATTTGTTACTAGCTGGTTCATGCAGGATGAAGTCAAAGCCGGGGAATTTTAAATAAGGCTTGGCAGAGTTATGGAAACTAAACATCACCTGAAACAGTGGATTATGACTAAGGTTGCGAACTGGTTTGACCGCTTCTACCACTTTATCAAAGGGTACATCTTCGTTAGCATAAGCTTCCATTGTCATTTGGCGCACCCGATCAAGTAATTCCCGCACTGTGGGATTTCCTGAAACGTCGGTGCGTAAAACCAAGTTGTTAACAACCATACCCATAATCTTTTCGATTTGGTGCATCCGACGATTAGCCACAGCAGAACCGATAAAAATATCATCTTGTCCAATGTAGCGATGCAACAGAATGATAAAAGCTTCCAGCATAGTCATAAACAAAGTTGCACCTTGTTGATGACTGAACACCCTCAGCGATTCGCACAACTCAACAGGTAATTCCATTCTAGCGTGTTCGCCATTATAGGTTTGTTCCTTGGGGCGTGGGCGATCATAAGGTAACTCTAATAATGGGGGAATCCCTGCTAACTTTTGTTGCCAATATAATAATTGGGCTTGAGCTTCTTTTGTTTTTGCCCATTCACGCTGCCAAGTAGCAAAATCTGCAAACTGATATTTTAATTCTGGTAGTGGAGAAGGTTTACCACTAGAAAAAGCCTCATACAGTGTTACTAATTCACTTAAAAAGACATTAAATGACCAGCCATCATGAGCCATGTGATGTTCTACATGGGTGAATATATAATCCTGATCGCTCAACTGAAATACTGCCCATTGCACTATAGGTAGTTGAGTTAAGTCCAAGTGTGTGAGCAGTTCTGCCTCTACTAACTTTTGTGCTTCTATTTGTCGTTCAGGTTCAGGAATGTGCCGCAGATCAACGACTCTAAAAGCGGCTCCTGGATGTGGGTGAATTACTTGATACAGCCTACCATTCACCTCTTGATAAGTTGTACGGAAGATTTCATGCCGTCTGACAATCTCATCTAGAGAACGTTTTAGAGCTTCAAAATCCAGTTTGCCTCTAATGTCCATTGTGGCCTGGAATTGATAGGCGCTGTTTTCTGGTGCTAATTTATGGACAAAGTAAATCCGCTCTTGGGAAAAGGAAACTGGTACAAGTCCTTCATGGGCAATGTGTTGAATAATGGGGCGTTCCCATTGAATTTCTTCACCACCTTGGGTAATGAGTTCGGCTACAGCAGCTATGGTGGGGTTAGCAAATACTTGGACAAAAGATATATTGACTGAGAAAATTTCCCGCGCACGAGAAATCATTTGCGTCACAATCAGAGAATGACCACCCAAACAGAAAAAATTATCATTGACTCCTACTACATCTAGTCCTAATAACTGGGTCCAGAGAGTCGCTAACTGTTCTTCAATAGAGTTACGAGGTGCAACAAAAGCTTCTTCTAAATCGGGGCGTGTGCGAGCAGGAGCGGGCAAACTCCGACGATCAACTTTACCATTGGGGGTCAAGGGTAAGGAGTCCAGCACCATCCAAGCGGCTGGAATCATGTAAGCAGGTAGCTTGTCTTCGAGGAAGCTTTTTAAGGTTGTGGCGGTAACTGGGGATTTTTGATCGGATACAACATAAGCAACCAATCGTTTATCACCAGGAACATCTTCCCGAACAATTACTACTGCTTGTTTTATATCTGGGTGTTGACTTAAAGCTGCTTCAACTTCTCCTAGTTCAATCCGGAAACCGCGAATCTTGACTTGGTTATCAACTCGCCCCACAAACTCAATATTACCATCTGGTAAATAACGCGCCAAATCCCCAGTTTTATACAATTTTGGATTTTGGATTTTAGATTTTGGATTATGAAACGGATGAGAAATAAATCTTTCTTCAGTTAATTCTGGACGGTTCAAGTAGCCTCGCGCTAAACCATCACCACCAATATAGATTTCCCCTGGAGTACCTACGGGAACAGGTTGTAGTTGCTCGTTTAGTATATATATTTGTGTATTAGATATGGGGCGACCAATGGGTAATGTTGTTGCGCCTTCTGGTACATCTTCTACTGGATAAAAACAGGAGTATGTTGTACTTTCAGTCGGTCCATAAACGTGCAATAAATTCTGGGGTGCGCCATTTTTCAAAACTGCTCTAACTGTTTTCGGATCTACAGCTTCACCCCCAAATAATAAGTATCGCAGGTCTTTAAATGCCTGGGGAACAATGTTAGCTAATTGATTAAATAAGGCAGTGGTTAAAAATAAGATGTTAATTTTTTGTTCACTGATGTAATCAGCAAAATACAAGGGTGAAAGGAGAACGTTTTGCGGTACACCGACTAAGGTAGCTCCATGTAATAGAGTTCCCCAAATTTCAAAGGTGGCTGCATCAAATGAAGTATTGGAAGCTTGGGCAGTGCGGTCAGTGGTTGTAAACTGTACATAATTGGTATTACATACTAAGCGATTTACCGCCCGATGGGGTACAGCAACTCCTTTTGGTGTGCCTGTAGAACCAGATGTATAAATCACATAAGCAAGATTTTCTGCTGTGACATTGCTGGTGGGATTTTCTGAATTTTGGCGATCAATTAATTTCCAATTCCAATCTTGATCTAAACAAACTGTTTTTACACTACTTTCAGCAAAGTTTTCCACATACTTTTGCTGAGTTAATAATACTTTTACTTGGGAATCTGAGAGCATGAAAGATATCCGCTCTTTGGGATAGCTAGGATCTAGTGGTAGATATGCTGCACCTGCTTTGAGAATACCCAGTAAACCAACGATCATTTCTAGGGAACGTTCCACAGAAATCCCTACTAAAACTTCTGTTACTACACCTAAAGATTGTAAATAATGAGCTACTTTATTAGCTTGGTAATTCAACTCTTGATATGTAAGTTTTTGCCCATCAAAAACAACAGCAATATTATCTGGAGTTTTTTCTACCTGTCCTACAAATAATTCATGGATGCACAAATGTTTAGGATAATCTACTCTAGTATTATTCCATTCCACCAATATTGGCTGTTTTTCTTGTTCGGTTAAAACGGGCAAATTCTTAAGAGAACTAGTTGAGTTAATCACCATTTCTTCCATGAATTTTGTATATAAATTGATATTTTTAATGTATTAAGAACTGCTGAATATTTGCTGTTTTGATGATTTTTATTATCTTAATGATTGGCTATCATGTTGAAATTTTCTCAAAAACATGACTTTTTTTATTGTTAGATTTGCGAGCATCCCAACTTTGGAAAAATAAACGCCGCTACACCAACAACTCTCTGAAACCCTCTTACCTTTGTGTACTTTGCGTTCTTTGCGGTTCAATCAAATAAAATAAACTTGCACATTTGGTATGCTGCCTTAGATTTGATTTTTAGAGAAATGGCCTTTGAGGTATTAATTAAGGTGTAATCTAACTCAGAGGCCATTTTTATATTATCTCTAATTTTGGTGCGATTTTTTTACCACCAAGGTAGAAATTTAAAAGACACCTTTATTTAGTGACATTTATTTAAGAATGTCACCAAATTTCAGGATGAAATTATGCTTCTACTGCTACTTCTTCATCCTCATCTACAATTTCTACGGTTCTTGGTTCTTCAACTACTTCTGCTTCTGTCGCTGTATTAGCTTCTGATTCTACGTGAGTTGTTAATTTGGTTTTTAGCTCGTCGGAAATGGGTAAATCATTGATTTCTTTGACGAGCGCCCTGATAGATTCGTTTTTAGTCCTTTCTGAATAAACTGCTTTGAGAATAGCTTCAAAACCAAAATCTCCTGTCAGGTCTCCTACTGCTCCTACTAACCCCAGTAAACCTATACCTCCCAGGATGCCAAAGGGTCCCCCTACTGCTGTGAGCGCCGCTACAATAGCAGCATTACTACCTGAGTATGATATTGCCATAACTACAAGAATTATGCCAGGAAGACCTAGACCAGCTAGTTTTCTTACGATTTCGTCCATCATTTTTATCACCTACAGTCCTTAATCTTGTTGGTTAATTGTTGGTTAATTGTTAGTTAAAATTTGCTTGGTGGCATGAGATTGAATTATCTAGACTAAGCAAGATAAGTGTCTCTTGAGAGTAAATCCAGATAGTTTTTAACATTCTCTTTCCTATTCAACCTCAATCTATACAAATCGTCAATTCAATAATTGGTCAGTAAACACTAAAAATCAGGAATTTGATCACAGCCAACAATTCGCTGATGAATTGAAAGCTAAAATATGATTTTGGTATCTAATGATATAATCCTTTATTTTAATTAAAAGCATGATTGTTTTCTATTTTTACAGATGATGTATTTACAGTTCTTAGAGATGGTAAATATTTTTTACTTTCTGATTTTAGATGATCTTGCAATTTTAGTTTTAGCTCCTGGCAAATTGGTAAATTTTGAATTTCGTAGAGTAGCGATCGCAAAGTTTCGGTTTTGCTACGTTCTGAATAAACGGCTTTGATAATAGCTTCAATTCCATAATCTGCAATCAGATCACCTATAACTTTTACCAAACCCAGTAACCCTATTCCGCCAACTATACCAAAAGGTCCCCCTACAGATGTCAGTAATCCTGCGATCGCAGCATTACTACCTGCTGATGCGACTGCTAAAATTAAAATAATGATACCCGGAAGACCTAAACCGGCAAGTTTTTTCACAATTTCATCCACTGTCATCACCTAACATTTTGATATTGTTGTTTTCAATTTTCTGAGTTTTATGAAATTGGAGTTATTGTACACACATAAATTGTAGACACATAAACAGATTTGATACTTGTTCTAATTTTAAGTTAGATAAAATTTACCCCCTTAATTTATTAAATCTGGATTCAGAAATTTGATTTTTCTAGGACTTACGCAAGATGTGACTGAAAACCTTATTCTTGCCTAGGGGTAATTCATGTACCTTGCTTACCGAAGGATATTACCCCTACTTTCGTTCCCTTTTGCGTAAGTCCTGTTTTCATCAGATTTTTTTCAATCAAGAATTAATCAAGATTATGGCTGATTTTGCCTTTTACCGCAGAAATAGCCACCGTTCTAGGAGAGGCTAAATAATTTTTGCCTGTAGGATCGCCACTGCGTCCTTTAAAATTACGATTGGTTGCATAAACCCCCGTTTCTTCTTTGTTTAAAACTCCAAGTCCCGAATTGATACAAGCACCACAACCTGATTTGAGGATCTTTGCACCTGCTTGGGTAAAAATGTCCATATATCCTAATGCTTCTGCTTTTTCCCGAATTTCTACGGAGGCAGGAACAATAAACAAGTTTACACCATCCGCGACTCGGTGATTCTGTAAAACTTCGGCTGCTTGGGCTAAGTCGTATAATTTACCTCCTGTACAAGAGCCAATAAAGGCTTTGGTAATGGGGGTTTCTTCTATCTGGCTAATAGGTACTACTTGATCTGGTTTGGGAGGACGGGCTACTTGCGGCTCTAGATTACTGAGGTCGAATTTATACACTTTTTCATATTCAGCATCGGCATCGCCAACAAATTCTTCAAATTCTTGATCAGAGCGACTTCTAACATAGTCGCGGGTTGTGTCATCGGGAACAATTAAGCCACAGATTGCTCCACACTCAATGGCCATATTAGCAAGGGTCAAGCGTTCATCATAAGGCATTTGTTCGAGTATTGACCCTCTAAATTCCATGACCTTGCTTGTACCACCAGCACAGCCGATTTGTCCCAGGATAAACAAGATAATATCCTTAGCACTGATATGGGGGGGTAGAGTTCCAGATAACTCAAATACCAATGTGGGAGGAACACGAATCCACATATCCCCCATAGCATAGATATTTGCCATGTCTGTAGTCCCCACACCAGTAGAAAAAGCTCCTAATGCTCCGTAAGTACAAGTATGGGAATCTGTACCAGCAATGATCATTCCTGGGCGGACAAATCCTTTTTCTGGTAGTAAAACGTGACAGATACCAGCAGCTTCACCGGGGGAAACTATATCAAATAAATGACATCCTTGCTCTTTGGCAAAGTCTACCATTTCCTGATACATGACATTGGCTTTTTGATCATTGCGAATGTCATTAACTTGGATAAAATGATCTGCTACTAATACTACCCGTTGAGCATCCCACAATTTTGCTTCTTGTCCGTAGTGTTTATAAAATGTTGTGGCTACAGGTCCTGCTACCGCATCATGGGATAAAGCTAAGTCAACTTGAGCAAAAACCACTTCTCCAGGACGGACGTAAGCATTACCAGAGGCTTTAGCAAGGAGTTTTTCTACTAAAGTCATGGGTCTTTGGGGAGTTACGCTTTGAGGAATGGTAATTTTGCCCTGACGACGTTGATGATTAAATGGTATGAGTCCACCTACTTGGGCGATCGCATCCACTACAGGATTTTCCTGTGTTTCCTCTAAAATTTCTAAATTTAAGCCAATATTGATACTATTGCGATAAAAAATTTCTGCAAATGATTTGGCCTGAATTTTTTCAATTCCCGCAGCTTTCAAAGCGACAGGGGCAATTTCTCGACTAGAACCACAGCCAAAATTTTCTCCAGCGACAATTACATTATATTTTAATAACTCTCCTACTCCTATCAAATGTTCTAAAGCATATTGTTTTAAAATATCAGGATCATAGGTTGTAGCTCGATTGGCAGGCATAATATCATCAGTGTTAATATCATCCCCTAAATATAAAACTTTGTTATTTACTTCTTTATTTATAGGACTCATGCAGCACCTCAATTCCTCAATTTTGTTCTAGCTTGTGTAAATTATAAATTTCTTCTAGTAAAAGCTGTATTAATTGTTCGGTATTGACTAATATTTCTTCTCCTTGAGGAGATAAATCCGCCGTCCGATATCCTTGAGCTAAAACTCGATCTTGTGCAGCTACAATTTTCTGGGCAGCTTTTTTTTGCCCCCACTGCTCTAGCATTAAAACACAAGCTCCAATAGTTCCTAAAGGATTAGCAATTCCTTTACCTGCTATATCTGGTGCAGTACCGTGAATTGCTTCGTATAGTCCAAATCCATCGGCATTGAGACTGGCTGATCCTAATAAACCTAGAGAACCAACTAATGCTCCGCCAATATCGCTAAGAATATCTCCAAACAAATTACTGGCTAAAATTACATCAAATCTTTGGGGATTCATCACCATTTGCATGGCTAAATTATCCACTAACATTGGTTCGACCACAACATCAGGAAATGCGGTTGCTTCTTCTTGCACTAAACGAGTCCAAGGCAAATTAGGTAAGGCATTTTCTTTATGAGCTACTGTTAGTTTTCCTCGGCGTTGTTGGGCTTTTTGCAAGGCTTGACGAGCAATGCGTCGTATTTCATGATCGTAATAGAGCATGGTATGGTAGCCATAAGCTCCTTTTTCATCTGAACCACGTGCAGCAGAGCCAAAATAAATTCCACTGACTAATTCTCGAATGACGAGTATATCCAGTCCTTTAATTTTCTCTGGACGTAAGCTAGATTTATGCACCAAACTATCAACAATCGTAATGGGACGTAGATTGCAAAAAAAGTCATAATGTTTTCGCAATTCTAGCAGTCCACCTTGGGTAACTGCACCAAAGACAATGCCATCAGATCCATTACATAGTTCTATCGTAGTTTGGGGAAAGTAACTACCAAATTTTTCTAAGGCGGTTTTACCCAGCCAAGCATAATCTACCTGTACGGTAAATTTTTCTAGGTTAGCTACTTGCTGCAAAACTTTTAAGGAAGCTTCTACAACCTCTGGACCAATTCCTTCACCAGGAATAGCAACAATGCGATAAGACTGATTGCTTAATGACCTCATTTTCCCTGATTTTTTAGTTGATGAGGATTGATCACTGCTGAAATTTTCAACGCTTAACTCCTACTCAATAACAACACTGAAAACATCATGTTTGATAAAATTTGAGAAAAATATGTGTACAATGGTTCACACTAATTCACTCCTCTTTTTTCCCAGACTTTTCCTGAGAATGCAAGGACAGTTAAGACAGTTAAGATTATTTATAATCAATTACAAAAATTAATACTATTATGATAAAATAATTTTATATGGAACTCCCATTTGATTTTTGAGAGCTTGCGTGATAGCAGGGTTATGAACGCTCCAAACCCCTTTAATTAATTCTTGACATTAACAGACATTCCGAAAATCTTGATCTTACCATTGTTTTGACTGATTTTCACTGATGTTAGTTCTTGGTTTAACAAATAAAATCTGCCCATGATACTCACTGAATTATAACGACCATTCTGAGATTTTTTAAGTATTAATGTGGCTTTTTTCTGATTATTAACTCCTTTGAGGATGAGAATATCCCCAAAATTAAAGCTACCAGATGCAGTTAATTTTTCACTATTTACTTTGGCGTTAATGTTGGCAATATTAGAACCCAAAAAATTGAGATTACCTACAATACTAGCTGAATTATTGATATTTCCTTGATTGTCTTTACCAAGGGTAATTGTAGCACCATTGAAGGCTAAAATGCCGAAATCAAAATCATTTTTTGCTTTCAATCCTCTTTCATTCAAGATGATACCTAATGCAGTAAATTTTTTGCCTAAAATAGTTAGATTCCCTAAACCAGAAACTTTTCTCTTGGTTAAGTCAACTTTCAATTTGGGAACATTCAATTGCAAAATATTCACTAAATTCAGAAATACATCTTTGATGAAAATATCTTGAACGTTAAATAATAATTTGCCCTTACCTAACGCTTGATTAAAGGCGGTAATATCTGCTTCACCTGTGGCAATTTGTTGATTTAAATTTACTGTTAACAGGGGAATATTGAGACTTAAAAACCCAAGTAAATTGATTTCCAGATGGTTGATGTTAATACTGTTTTGATTAATATCAAACTTAATACCTGCTAGGGTATTACCTAAGAGGGAAATTTTTCCAAAACCACTACCGCAGCCAGTTTTGATATCTATAATTAAATCATCAACATCAAGACTTATGAGATTAGCTAAATTTAAATCAAAGTTGTTAAAGATCGCATTTGTAGCAGTAATTTCAAATTCTACATTGGCAATTTGGTTACCAAGTAATTCTACATAACCATCTCCCTGAAGATATTGTTCTGTGGGTGTAACTTTTAAGGCTAAATCTAAACTATTATCATCTGCTCCTGTGATTTTGGCAAATCCTAAATCTATTTCAAAAACTTTTAATGAACCACTAATTTTATTTAAACTTATGTTACCTTCCAGAAGTAAAATCGCTTCATGACCCCAAGCGTTGATTTTACCGTTAATTTCTAATCCTTCTGATATGGGTTGACCGGCAATGATTGTAGGGAAGGGAACATATTTAATCAATGGGTTGCGTTTTCCGTCTGCATCTGCATCAACTGATTCAATCTGCAAATTATCTAAGGTTTCTAATAAGGACAATGCTTTGTTAACTAATTCTGTGGAAAAACCTGCTTGTTTTTCAATAAAAGAGGTAACTGGACCTTGCCACAAATCTATTAAACTAACGGGTTGATTAACAGTTAAAACTAATGCTAATCTTTGAGGATCATTAGTATCTATCAGAAATGCTACTTCTATGTCTATTTCTTCCCATCTTAAATCACCAATGAAACCAAAGTTATCAAAGTAAGGTGGTAAATATGTTCCTCCTCCTTGGAATCTGAGATTACGTAGTTCTGTTCCATTCAATCCATAGGGATTATGCCAGGTTTTTTCACCTTGCTGACAAAAATATGCTGTTAAAGATTCAGGTTCGAGGGACAGATTTCCTGCAAGAAATAGTTTAGGTTCATCTTCTTGACTGGGATCATAACCTTGAAGAGTTAAATTTCCCGTTAATCCAAATCTTGGTTGTAAATCAGGATCAATATTTAATTCGAGTAGTAAGTTATTAAAATCTGCTTGCAATGGTGGTTGAGAAAATAAGTTTCTTTGTCCTGCAATATGACCTGTTAAAGATATTTTTCCTGTGGAATTGATGTTAATTAATCCTGCTAAATTACTAATTTCTAAATACTCGTATATAAATTTACTCAGATTTTTGGGAATGGTTTGTAAATCAATATCTCCAATAAAATTCAATCCTTTGCTTAAGTTAATATTACCTAGTTCTTGATGAAGGTAATTATGATCATCATTAGATATAATCAACTCTGCTTTGTCTAAGTTTAAATTACTGATGATCGGAACTGTATTTGTTAGGTTACTAAAACTAAATCCATCATTTAATTGATATTTTAAAATAGGATTTTTACTAAAAACTAATTCTATATTTTGATTATTGAGTAATCCCTGTACGTAAATTTCTATGTTTTGAGCATTTTTATATATTTTACATTTTGGGTTAATTATAATAATTTCATGTCCACCAAATACTTCTGTAATAATTCTCTCGAAGATCACATTTATGTATTTGACTTGACTATGAATGTCAAAAATTTTATCTAAATCTATCTGTACATCATCAAACTCTATGTAATTCTCTGAATCTGATGTTAATAATTTTACATCATCTAAAGCTTCTAGTTTTAATTTGATATCTTCAGGTAAGATAATGGTTGCTAGATCAAGACTATTAGACATAAGTTAAGGTATACGGAGATTAAAGCTAGTGACTATTAGTGTATTTTACCATAGTTCAGTTATGATTGATGTGGAATTTACTGAATAGAGAGTTTTGCATTTTTCATAATTTTCTCGCTTTTCATCATCAAATAGAAATATTAGGATTTGATTGAGACAGGACTTACATAACTGACATTTTGCCATGTGCTTTAATTTTAGCAAATGCGCTAAGATGTGTAAGACGATTATGATTTGCGCTAAGACATATTTACTTGGGGTAGAGGCTGAGAAATCAGAAAATTTGCGGATGACAGATAGATCCAACTATTACCTATTCCCTGTTTCCAGGGGAATAATTTCCAAAGCATTTCCGAAATATGGTAATTTCATATTACAAATATCTATGGAGTAATTTTTTATTATACAGGACTTACGCAAAACAGAATGAACGTAGGGGTAATTCATGCATTACCCCTACGGAAAAATCCGGTTTTTAGTCTTATCTTGCGTAAGTCCTACTATAAATTGTTAAAAACTTTAAACTTATAAAATTTAACTTTAACCAACTTAGTCAATTTTTTGGATTATGGTTTTAACAGAAAATAAAGCAAAAAGGAGACGCGGTGTCCTTTTATCTCCTCAAGGACTACAACGCTTACAAGATGCTATATCATCTTGGGAAATTACAGAAAACCAAGGACAACGCCTCTCTTTAGAGGATTTATCATACCAAACCAAGCTTTCTGCTAAAACTCTTAGCCGCTTATGGTCAGCTAATAAAGGTGTGGACCAAAAAACTTTAAAATTATGCTTTAACACTTTTAATTTAGAACTTAATGAGGAAGATTACATCTTCCTCAAGGAAGATAATGAAACGAAAATATTAGATTGTTTATCAGAGAGTATCTGTTTACGAACAGAAAATCCGTCTTTATGGTCATATCCTGATGGACCAATACCGTTAGATTCTCCCCTATATATTGAGCGTCCACCGATAGAACAATTAATATATCGAGAGGTGACTCAACCAGGTTGTGTGATTAGAATTCTCGCTCCTGGACAGATGGGTAAAACTTCTTTGATACTACGTATTTTGGCTTTTGCAGATTTACAAGGATATCGCACTGTAAATTTAAGTTTTTCCCAGATAGATGCTGATTGTTTCACTGATTTAAATAAGTTTTTACGTTCTTTTTGTAGCCAAATTGCTATCAAACTGGGTATAGCTCCCAATCTTAATGAGCATTGGGATGAAGATTTGGGTTATAAGTTAATCTGTAGTCTTTACTTCCAACATTATATTCTCAAGCAAATTAATAATCCTCTAGTTTTAGTATTAAGTGAAGCTGAACAATTTATTGAATATCCTCAAGTTGCTAAGGAATTTTTTGCTTTGTTGCGTTGTTGGTACGAAGAATCACGACAAAATAATTTATGGAAAAATTTGAGGTTAGTAGTTGCTTATTCAACAGAACAGTATTTTTGTTTAGATATTAATCACTCTCCGTTTAATATTGGACTACCTGTCCGTTTACATGAATTTACTCAGGAACACGTAGAAGAATTAGCTAGGCGATATAGACTAAGGTGGACTGCTGGTAAGGAGTCGGCACAATTGATATCTCTTATTGGTGGTCATCCAGCACTGACACAACTTACTTTGTATTATATTCACTCTGGGGCTATGAGTTTACCAGATTTGATCAAAGAGGCGATCGCCAATGGTGGAATTTATCGCTATCACTTGCAGAACCATTGGGTAAAACTGTTAGCTAATCCTGGTTTAATTAGGACATATACTGAAGTTGTTACCGCTAAAGAAAGTCTGGTTATTGATCCTATCCATGCTTATAAATTGGAAAGTTTAGGATTAATTACCTTTGATGGCGATCGCGTATTACCCCGTTGCCAACTTTATCGGGCTTATTTTACCAAGCAACTATCTATTGTTTGTTAGTCCCCATTGCATAAGCAGTTAGTTTACTCTCAGAGGATGTCTGAAAACTTTTTTGTGTTGCATAAAACACTTGTAAATCCTCCTTTATTCCCCTTAAAAAGGGGAACTTTGATTAATTTTTTGGGGGAATCTGGATAAAACCTGATACTTCTCAGACATCCTCTAACAACAAACTACACAATTCATCTATTTTTTGACTATTTTGATTAATCATCTGCTGGGCGGCTATTTTTAGCTCACGAATATTGCGTAAAGTTGTCTTATCTATTTCTTCTAATTCTGTATCTAAAAATGTTTGAAACCGATAATAAGAACTTGTAGTTTCTGGATTATTAGATGCAAACAAACGCTCTAATTCTCCAGCCACAACTTCACTACTACCATCAAACATAATATTTAAAAGTGGTCTTCCCCATTGCAAAAGTCCCCAATTTTTGACTTCATTATAAGGATAAACACTTGTCAGTGAACCTGTACCCAAGGAAACCATTAAGATATCTTTTGTATCCACAACCCTATTTGCTTCTTGTTTACTACTCATTTTTGCTTCGGCAATAGCTAACTGGGCTGGATTATTCGCAAAAACTCCCCCATCTACTAAAGTATAAAAACCATTATTATTGTGATCAGTGGTAATGCGATGGGGAGGAAAATAAGTAGGAGTAGCACTGGTGGCTAATGCTGCATCTAAAAGCGAAAATCCTGCACATAAATTGCGAGATCTTTGAGATTCTATCTGTTGTTTTTCCCGTTTGTTAGTAAACAATATGGGGATGCGTTGCTCAATATCATAACTGGTGACAAAGACTTCTTTTAAATTATTTTCTATCAGACTATCACCAAAATATTGTTTGAGCATTTCTACTCTGCTGGTAGAAGCATATTTGGGCTGTAAAAATATATCTTCTAAAGGTCCAAGTATTTTTTCAAATAATGGCTCATAAAATATTTCCACTCCATACTCAATAAATAGTTCTGATAAGTCCGCAGCAGTGTATTCAGCCTGGGTTAATTTATCAGCAGTTGCTGTATTTAATCGGGGTTTAGTTAATCCCAGTGCTAAAATTCCCCCAGTGGAAGTACCAGCAATTAAATCAAACAAACTAAATATAGGTTTTTGTGTGCGTTTTTCAATTTCTGCTAATAAAAGTGCAGGAATCATGCCACGAATACCACCACCATCAATGGTAAGTATTTTATATTTTTTCTGGTCTGTTTGATTGATATCTTCTGCTAATTGTTCTTGAGATAATGTAGGTGCTGTTTGGATATTAAAAGTTGCTTCTGGTTGGTTAGTTTTGGTTTCTTCCTCCGCAGGTGATTCTCCCAGAAATGTAATTTGTGTTAAATCCCAACTAGGATTGCCAAACAAATTCCCCTGATAGATATTTGCAGTTTGATTGTTGACAATTGTTCCTTCCCCTTCATCTAATCTCCAATAAGCAACTAATCCTTCTTCATCCCCAACTATTAGCCCAGAACGAAGGTTTTTAATTTGTTCCTGATTACACGCACAATTCCAGACACTAATATGAGCTAATTGTCCTGAAAAATATATATCATTGTGTAAAGTTCCCCCCAGAGTGATCGGACTTGTGGCTTTATTTAAAGTAGAACCTGTAAAATATTCTATGTATTGATTATGATCAAGATATACTGTAATATCACCTTGATTGAAAACAATAGCGAAAAAGTGCCATTCTCCAATGGTTAATTCTCCATTACCCAGAGTTTTGATGAATTTGCTAAATTTTTCATCAATGTAAATATCTAAATTTCCTGTAGGACTAACACCAACTTCAAAATTATCACTGTATCTGTCTGAAGAACGGGCAAAAAAGACATTTCTTGTTCCATAAGTAGTAGCTTCTTTGGTAAGAGAATGGGGATTAATCCATCCTGAAACTGTAAAACCTGAAATCCCTTCAGACAAAACTGGATCAGGATCATTTCTACCAAAATCTATGTAATCATCTTGTCCATCAAAGGTTAAAACCCATTGTTCAATTACTTTGTTTTCCACGGAATTTTTCTCTCCAATTATTTAGGTTAAAAATGGTAAATAGTTAACATTTGAGCAGATTTTTTCTCTCGAATTAGTAATAGTACATGAGGAGTACAGAGAATATAACTTGCTATGATTTTTTTATTAAAATACTGATAGGGCTGATCTGGCTATTTATTTACATAAATTTACAGTATTATACAAATCCCACGTTTTGACGCTACTATCTTGAATCTCTGGCATAACTAACTAAACAAACTACGTCTTAACTAAATATTAAAACATGATTAAATTTGGCTATTCCGGCAATTATTCTAATTCTAATTGATAGTATAACATTTTGAATGAGAGTGTAAATAGACTAAATTGTGGGTGTAAATCCCTGTAGAGAAAATAAATTAATAGGACTTACGCACTGTACAAATTCACCATGATGTGCAATGTGCATGAACGAAAATCCGTTGTTTCAGGCTTTTGGCGATTAACTTCCGATCAATAGCGAACTGCTTGCAGCAGCGATTCGCTATGGCTCAATCAAAAATAATCAAAAAATCACAAAAATAATCAAAAAATCACGTTAAAACGCCCGAAACCCATACCTCATATTTAGTTGTTCCTGGCGTAAGTCCTAATTAAGATTAATCAATTAAAATAATTAATTATTTATTTCTGAAAAGTTAAAATTATTTTATGATTCAAATGGGATTTTCTACTTAAAAGTCTTAACTGTCTGCTTAAATGTTTAAACTGCTCTTGCAGTTGACTGCTAAACCTGAGATTATCTGTTTGCTTAGTAAGTATAAATTTTGCCAACCAATTTAAAAACCATTAATTTTAAGTTAGAATAAATGAATGTTTTACCTTATGATCGGCGTTAAGGCTAAGACACAAGATAATGTGTAATAAACAGATTTATTATACTAGTATCAGTCTTAATAAAACCTTGGATTAAGAATTTGCTTAAATAGCAAAAATCATAGGATTTACGCACTGTGCAAATTAACCATGATATGCATGAAAAATATTTGGTTGTTTCAGGCTTTTGGGGATGAAGTTTATACAAATAGCCATAGCGAAGCGCTGTTGCAAGCAGTTCGCCCAAAAATCAACGAAAAATTACGTTAGAAAGCCTGAAACCCATACCTCATATTTAGTTGTTCCTGGCGTAAGTCCTAAATCATTAAAAAATCAGTTAGCAAAATTTTGTATTTGAGTGTAACTATGACAACAAGTATTAAAAATATGTATCCACTTTCATCGGGTCAAGAAGCAATGTGGTTGATCCACCAAATTGCCCCAGAGAGCGTTGCTTATAATATATTTATTACTGCAAAAATTCGTACTGATTTAAATATTGCCGTTGTGAATCGTGTATGGCAAAAAATTATTGAAAAGCACCCGATTCTGAGAACCACATATACCAATTATGAAGGTAAACCGGTACAGCAAGTTAATCAACAAGAGAATTTTAGTGTTGAGGTAATAGATGCCAGCGAGTGGAGTGAAGAACAATTAGCAAAGAAAATCTATGCCATTGCTGACAGCCCTTTTAACTTAGAACAAGATTCAGTTTTGAGAGTTAATTTATTTAGTCGTTCAGCAGAAGAACACATTATCATGTTGACAATGCACCACATTGCTGGTGATATGTGGACTTTTGACTTACTGCTGAGTGAATTTAGAACCTTATATGTCAGGGAAAATCAGGGAATTAGTCAAGAACAGACAGAAACAGTAGATGCTGTCAGTGGAAAAAAATCTTATGCAGACTTCATTCACTGGCAATCAGAAATGCTATCTAGTTCTCAGGGAGAAAAACTGTGGCAATACTGGCAACAACAATTAGCTGGAGAATTGCCAATTCTGAATTTGCTCCCAGACAGACCGCGCCCCCCAGTAAAGACTTATCAAGGAGCATCATACATAGTCAAGCTAGATGAACAGTTAACTGAAAAACTCAACCATCTAGCTGTAGCATCTAAAACCAGCCTTTATCAGATTCTACTCACAGCATTTTACATCCAACTTTACCGATACACCAACCAAACAGATATACTCATATCCAGCCCAATGAGAGGGAGGACGGGTAGAAGCTTCAAAGAAATTGCTGGTTATTTTGCGAACCTGACAGTTTTAAGAGTTTCAGTCCAGGAAAATGCCACATTCCAAGAATTTCTGGCTCAAGTTAGCAAGACAGTAAAAAAAGCTCAATATCATCAAGATTACCCTTTTGCTTTGTTAGCACAAAAACTCCAGCCACAAAGTAATCCGAGCCTTTCTCCTTTCTCTCAAGTTAGTTTTACTTGGCA
This sequence comes from Sphaerospermopsis kisseleviana CS-549, assembly GCF_028329225.1. Taxonomy (NCBI): domain Bacteria; kingdom Bacillati; phylum Cyanobacteriota; class Cyanophyceae; order Nostocales; family Aphanizomenonaceae; genus Sphaerospermopsis; species Sphaerospermopsis kisseleviana. The sequence goes on from NZ_JAQMTI010000174.1 coordinate 47,335, forward strand.
ACGACATCGTTGGTGTGAACTAACAGAACAATCATTAGATAGTCAAGAACAAGTGCTGGAAATGCAGCCATACTTGCTCGGACATCAAAGGGGTGCAGACTTAGATTTGAATTTAATGGTAATGGAAGCTCAAGGAGTTGTGAAACCTTGCTGGCAATACAACAGCGACTTATTTGATAGTAGGACGATTGAGCGGATGGCGGGAAATTTTATCACCCTACTAGAATCCATAGTAGCCAATCCCCAGGAGTCTATTGCCAAATTACCAATACTGACAGAAACTGAGCAACATCAATTATTGGTAGAGTGGAATAATATTCAAGTTGAATATCCTGTTGATAAGTGCATCCATGAGTTATTTGAAGAGCAGGTAGAGAAAACACCGAATGCAATAGCAGTAG
>NZ_JAQMTI010000175.1:0-5909 GCF_028329225.1 Sphaerospermopsis kisseleviana CS-549
CTCCCTGCTCCCTGCTCCCTGCTCCCTGCTCCCTGCTCCCTGCTCCCTGCTCCCTATTCCCCATTCCCTATTAAATGATCATTTTTTCCAAAGCTACTACATCGGGGATACACATTACATCTTGTTCCCGGATAATCAAGCCTTTTTTTTCTAACCTTGTCAGTACGCGTGTAACTGTTTCCCGTGCCAGTCCACTCAAACTGCTCAATTCTCGATGGGGTAAATTAGGAATTTCTGTACCTGTTTCTCCTATCTTACCCTGTCCCTCTGCTAAAAATAGCAAAGTATCTGCTACCCGTGATTGACTATCTGATTCTCGCAGACGCAAACGACGATTTACTTGTCTTAATCGTCGCGCCATTAATTGGGATAATCTCATTCCCGCTAAAGGTTCTGTTTGCAACAATTTGACAAAATCTTGAGCAGGCATACTGCCTATCATGGTTGGGGTAAGAGTTATGACATCAGTGGAACGGGGAACTTCATCTAGTGCCGCCATTTCTCCAAATAATTCCCCATGCCCAATAATGTTTAGTGTTACCTCTTTTCCTTCTAAATTGTATGTACGGATTTTTACCCATCCCTCTAAAATAAAATATACTGAACCACCCCAGTCATTTTCTAGCAGGATCACTTGGTTGGCTGGGTGGGTACGGGTAACAAGATTGGTGAGGGCTGTTTCTACAATAGATTCAGGCAACCCTTGAAAAAAGGGTGCTGAAGTGATCAAGTTTTGAGCGGATGTCTGCAAGCTATATCGGTCTTCCATTAGGACATATTTATTTAAGCTGCTATGAACAGAACAAGTAAGATCGGTGTTTTTAGCCTTACCTATCAAATTATTACAGCCGCTTTCAAAGAGGAGACTAAACTATGTTACACAAGAAAACGACAAATAATTTTTTCTCAACAATTTTTACTTTCCCTTAGTATTTGCTGATTAAATACACCAGGCTTAACCCCCCTGTCACCAATACCACGAATTTGATTTTACCTTAACCTAACGCAAAATTTGGCAAACTACCTAAAAACACAGCTAATCATCTAGATCAAGTTGCATCTCTGAGTGATTCATAACATAATTGCCGTCAGAAGTACGAGCAATAAATTTGGTTACTCAGTGCTTTCGTAAACTTAATTACCATAAACATCACAGTACATTTCTAGCTAAGGTAATTTAACGTGACTTCCCGTAAAGATGAAATTCACAAACTGATTGCAGATATTGACAACTTGCTTGCCAATAGTGGTAATCCCCTATCAAAACTGCTGTCTGGTCAGGGACAAGAAGAGAGAGATGTTTTACAGCGAGTGCGTGAGTTTCTTGTCAAACTCAATGAAAGTGAGACACCAGAAGAAACTCCTGTGGAGCAATCACAGACACAACCACTGTCATCTTTGTTGGCGCGATATGTGGAGCAGGAGCATAACCAAGCTGGATCAAAGTCTTATCAATCCCAACAGCCACAGGCTAATTTTACCGCAGAACAATTAAAAGATGAAATTTTGGTTGTGCTTCAACCTTTGCAGGCAGAATTATCAAGTCTGTTGCAAGAAAGAGCTTCTCTTGTCCAGGAAATTAGACAGCTAGAGCAAAAGCGACTGCAAAACTATTCCTTAACACAGCAGTTAGCCACCCAAGAGCAGATAATTAGCGAATTTTTACAAGTGCTAATCAGTCGTTTAGTGCCAAATTTAATTCCATATTTAACAAGAAATGCAGCTAATTCTTCTAGTTTGACTACAGGTGAAACTAAGCAAGAAGTCAGCAAGTCTGCTATTCAACCTGTTGTGGAATCCGTCGAAGGGTTAGAAAGGTTAGCTAGTTTGGCCAAGGAGTTGGATCAACGTTTACTATCACTAGATGGAACTGTTAACGTTATCTTTGAGGCATTAGAGCGTAACATTAACACTTATTATCAGTCTTTATCCCAAGCACTGGCAAGAATGCACAGTCAGGGGTTGCAAGGTGAACAGTTGATGGCAAATTTTCTGAATAATTTGCATCAGACTTTACAAATACAATCTCCAGATGCTCCACCTTTAACCTTTGGGTTAGATTCTGCAACAGAAGTACAACCTGTTTCTTCTGTTGCTGAGGAATTAATTCAGGATACTGTGACTGCGGACACTCAAGAACCTGAGATTGTGGAAAATCTGGAAGCAGTGCTTTCACAACTGACTGCACAACCAGCACCAGTTTCAGCAGTTGATAGTTTTATTAGTTCTAATATTAGTTCTAATATTAGTTCTGATGAAACTCCATCAGAGAATGGGGAGGAATTAATTCAGGATACTGTGACTGCGGACACTCAAGAACCTGAGATTGTGGAGAATTTGGAGGCAGTGCTTTCACAATTGACTGCACAACCAGCACCAGTTTCAGCAGTTGATAGTTTTATTAGTTCTAATATTAGTTCTAATATTAGTTCTAATATTAGTTCTGATGAAACTCCATCAGAGAATGGGGAGGAATTAATTCAGGATACTGTGACTGCGGACACTCAAGAACCTGAGATTGTGGAGAATTTGGAGGCAGTGCTGTTACAACTGAGGTCAGATGAGATTTCAAGTTCAGTTGCTGCTTCTTTTACCACCCCTAATGAAACTCAGTCAGAGAGTATTGATGAAGTAGATGAACTTTATGCGAGTTTGTTTGGTGGTGCAGATAGGATTAAATCAACAGAATCGACTACAGAATCTACTGCTGTGCCAGTGGTGACAAGTGAGGTAAATAACACTGCTGAGATTAGTGAAAGTATGTCAGCATCACTAATTATTCCAGAAGCACAAGAAGAAGCACAAGAGCTTAATGTGCAGGTGTCGTCAGAAAGTGTAGAGCAAGAGGATTTAAATATTTTTGAGCAGAGTAACAATTTTCCACCTGAAAATGCGGCTATGGTTGTAGAAACCACAGAGCCAGCATCATCTGATTTATGGGAAAAATCCTTGTTGCCAGAGGATACGCAATCACAAGCTGAATTTGCCAGCACTCCTACATTACTGAACTTTCATCCAGATAGTAGTGATACAATCACAGTGCTGACGGACTTGTTAGTTGATGTCTTCGGTGAAGAACAAGTTACAGAAGCTTTAGCTGTTGATGATCATCCAGACACGACAGAACTAGAGACTCCCATAGTTAGCTCTGCTGTAGAGGAATCGACAGAGACACAAAATTTAGCATCTGCTTACATTCTGGCTTCGCCACAGGAAAATTTACTATCTATAGATAACACGGATACAGAGACGCAAGGTATACCGAATATTGTTTTAGATGAAGCGCAGTTGCAACAATTGGATCGAGATTTAACCAATTTTGATTGGCGGTTAAATTCTGAATCGCAACAGACAACGAATGTAGAAAGTTTGCAGGATTCGGTATCTGAAGGTCAGAATATTCTCCAGGATATCCTGGATACAGGAATGCAGTTGATGGAATCTCCTAGCAGCACAGCAACAGAAAATATCCCATTAGCTGCTGTTTTTAATTTGAATAGTCCGCAAAGTCCGCAAACTGAAAAAAAAAAGGAAGTCACAAATTCTGCACCAGAAGTTGCTTTGCTGGGCGATGAAAAGTTAAGTGATAATTCTGTGTTGAGAGTCAACGACCCAAACTTTGTTTGGTATTTAGGAATTGATTTGGGTACAACTGGGATTTCTGCGGCGTTGTTGAATCGTTCGCAGTTGGTTGTGTATCCGATCTACTGGTCAACAGAAAATCCATCAGGTAACACTGCTTTTGAGCAATCTTTTCGTTTACCGGCAGAAGTTTATTTACCTACGGCTTCCATACCTCATTCAGACACGGAAAGCAGAGAAAATAGAGAGCAGACAACACCTGCGGCGGTGGCACAGGATCAAACTCACTCCACAACAGCACCGAAACAAAATCTTTACTCTGCTCATTTAAAGCCTTTTTTAGACATAGGGATTCCCTATAGAACTACGCAGCAAAAATGGGAACCTGTATTGCAGTTAAATGAATTTTCCGCAGGTCCTTTGATTTGGGTGGTGCGATCGCTCTCTAAATTACTGTTAACTCTCAAGTCGGATCAAACTAGTACAACTCCGGCTTTAATTGCTCATGCTGTGGGCATAGATCCTCAAGTTTTCTCTGCGATTATGAATAATATTACCGGTGTTGTTTGTAGTTGTCCTTCTAGTTGGTCTGAACAATATCGTTTTAATGTGCGGGAAGCAATACTGGCTAGTCAGCTTGTTTCCCATCCCCAAGAGATATTTTTTGTGGAGGAGGCGATCGCTAGTTTGCTGCCAGAACTTAATCCTAGCAATTCTCCTTCAGTACAGTTGCATGACAATCAAGGTTTGCGTCCTTTAAAAACCAGTGAAAATTTCCATGGGGGTACAACCCTGGCTCTAAATATTGGTGCTACTGCTACAGAGATGGCATTGGTTGATTTACCGGCAGATTTGAGCCAATTAACATACAGAGATTTTATGCTTCACAGTTTTGCCTATGCTGGTAAGGCTATGGAGCAGGATATTATTTGTCAGTTGCTACTACCACCAAAATCTCGCCAACCCCGTGGGAGGTCAAAAGCTAACAGTAGCATTTCTAGTAGTAATCCTTGGCATTGGCAACCCTCAATTCCTGGTTTAGACCAGATACAATGGTCTAGTTTGAGTTTGGAAGCGTTAGAACTACCACGAGTTGGAGAACCGGATCTACTTTCCCGCATCCGCTTCCAGCAAAAGTTAGAAAGTTCTTTGTTGGGACAAGGATTGTTAGATGCTGCTCTGGCTCTGAAGCTGATTTTGCAACATCAAGAATCTTTCACTCTGGAGTTAGCAGATCAGTGCTGGATATTGCAGCGACGAGATTTGGAAACTCAGGTTTTTGTCCCCTACATACGTCGTCTCAACCGGGAACTGAATAAATTATTAGTAGCTCGTGGTATTCCTACGGAAGCTGTTGATCAGACAATTATTTCTGGTGGGGTGGCTGCTATTGCTACAGTCAACCGTTGGTTAAGACAAAAACTTCCCAATGCCAAAATTATTCAGGATTTATATCTGGGTGAAAATGGCGCTCCTAAATGTAGTCGGGTGGCTTATGGGTTGGCTACCTTACCTCTACATCCCCAGGTTTTAGAAGTACCTAAACAACAGTATACAGATTACTTCTTGTTTTCGGAATTGCTGAAAATTTTACCGCATAGCTCAGGTGGTGAAACTATGCGTTCTCTATCTTTTGGTGAAATTCTGCAATTGTTTGAGAATCGTGGCATCAATACCCGCATTTGTCAACAGCGTTTGCTGGCTTTTTTGGAAGGTGAACTACCTGCTGGTTTAATACCTACTGCTGCTGAAATCTTACCAGAACCAGATGATAAACTTCTTTCAGGGCAAACATCTTTAAATTCTCTGTGGTTAGCAAAAACTTCTCAGGAAAATCCTGATTATCAGGCGATCGCCTCTGCACCATTGTTTCAAAAACAAGGAAATCTCACATATCGTCCCAATTCTCAACAACTTCTATTGTTGCGTCGTTATCTGGATGCTATCAAAGCTAGTTCTTTACAATCACTAGAAGAACCTTTAGCGGTTAACTTGATCTCAACTGTTAGCCAATAAATAGGGGTTGCTGAGAAAGTTTTTTCGTGGAGAAAGGAAACAGGGAGGAAAATTTTAGATTTTAGATTTTAGATTTTAGATTGGAGATAACAAAAACAATCCAAAATCCTTGCATCCAAAATCCAAAATTAATAACTCCTGACTCCTGTAAGGGCGTTCGCGAAGCGTGCTGAAAGCATCAGCATTCGGGCGATAAATTATCAATTTTGATCACAGGTTATTTTCCTGTAAGGGCGAAGCATTCGGGCGATAAATTATCAATTTTGATCACAGGTTATTTTCCTGTAAGGGCGAAGCATTCGGGCGATAAA
>NZ_JAQMTI010000014.1:0-21868 GCF_028329225.1 Sphaerospermopsis kisseleviana CS-549
AAATCTTAGGTGGCGATAGCGAAGCGCTGCTGCAAGCAGTTCGCCAATATCAAATCCCCAAACGACCATTTTTCGTTGTGTGACAGTTTAGGGTGCGGAAGGTGGGTTAAAAAACATAAAAGTGATTACCCAGTCCCCAGTCCCCAGTCACCTAACTAGCAGCTAATTTACCCCAACCAATATAAGGTAAATTGTTTGCTACAGCTTTCACCTGTGCTGCATTTGCTACCAACTGTCCGCAAGCATCCCAAGTACCAGACACAAAAGTGGTTTTAGTTCCCTCACCCATAAACACCGGAAAAGTCAAATCATTGATTTTTACTTGCAAATTTTCCACATTTATGGTAATAGGCGCTTGGGGATTAGCAGTAACTAAATCTTGCAATTGCTTAACTATACTCGGTTCGGCTGTAACGCAAGGTATACCCATTGCCACACAGTTACCAAAGAAAATTTCTGCAAAGCTTTCACCAATAATGGCTTTGATGCCCCATTTAGCTAACGCTTGGGGTGCGTGTTCTCTGGATGAACCACAGCCAAAGTTACGGTTAACAATTAATATCTTTGCTCCTTGGTATTGGGGAAGATCGAAAGGATGTTGACCATTTAAAGCTGTTCTATCGTCAATAAATGCACCTTCTCCTAAACCATCAAAGGTGATGGCTTTTAAGTAGCGGGCGGGTATAATGCGATCTGTGTCGATGTCGTCGCCAATTAAAGGAACGGCGCGATCGCTTATCTGTTTGATTTCACTTACCATAGTTTTAATGAACCGCAAAGTACACAAAGGACACGAAGGAAAGAGTTTAAGAGAGATTTTTCTTGTGTTTCTAGAGTTTTTTAATGAATGAACCACAGAGACACAAAGGAAACAGAGAAAGAAGAGTTTAAGAAACTTTATGTATGTAAACCACACTTTTAATTTCTCTCTGCGCCTCTGCGCCTCTGCGTGAGATAAAAAAGATGTAGTTTTTTTACCGACAATTTCGGTCTACAGCATTTCCCGTACATCAGCAACTTCACCCTTAATAGCGGCAGTTGCTACCATTGCCGGACTCATTAGCAGGGTGCGACCGGATGCTGATCCTTGTCTACCTTTGAAGTTGCGGTTAGACGATGAGGCGCTGATCTGTCTTCCTTGTAGTTTGTCGGGGTTCATGGCTAAACACATGGAACACCCTGGTTCTCTCCACTCAAAGCCAGCTTCAACAAAGATTTTATCTAGTCCTTCGGCTTCGGCTTCTTTTTTCACCCGTTCTGAACCGGGAACGACAAAGGCTTTTACACCTGCTGCAACTTTACGACCTTGGGCTATTTTCGCCGCTTCTCTTAGGTCGCTGATGCGTCCGTTGGTGCAGCTACCGATAAAGCAAACATCAATTTTTGTACCTTGGATCGGTTGACCAGGGTAAAGATCCATGTAACGATAAGCTTCTTCAGCAACGAAGCGATCTTCTTCTGCTAGTTCTTCAGCTGCGGGAATTTTCTGATCCACGCCTATTCCTTGACCGGGTGTTATTCCCCAGGTAACGGTGGGGGGTATGTCTTCGGCATTAAATACTACTACATCATCATATTCGGCATTGGCATCACTCCGCAGAGATTCCCACCAAGCAACGGCTTTGTCCCAGTCTGCACCTTGGGGGGCGAAGTCTCTATTTTTCAGATATTCGTAAGTAATTTTATCAGGGTTCACATATCCGCATCTTGCACCACCTTCGATCGCCATATTGCAAACGGTCATCCGTTCTTCCATGTTCATCTGTTCAAAGGTAGTTCCTGCATATTCGTAAGCGTAACCTACACCACCTTTAACTCCCAAGGTGCGGATAATGTGTAAAATTACATCTTTAGCGTAAACTCCGGGTCTGAGTTTTCCGTTAACTTCAATTTTTCTAACTTTGAGTTTTGATAATGCTAGGGTTTGGGAAGCGAGAACGTCGCGGACTTGACTTGTACCAATACCAAAAGCGATCGCCCCAAAAGCACCATGACTAGATGTATGACTATCTCCACAAGCTATAGTCATACCCGGTTGGGTTAGTCCCAACTCAGGGGCAATAACATGAACTATACCTTGATTTCCCGAACCAATATTATGGAAAGTAATGTTATTTTCTTGACAGTTTTGCTCTAACGCCTGGATCATTTCTTCCGCCATGCTATCCAAAAACGGACGTGCTTGGTTATCCGTAGGAACAATATGATCAACAGTGGCCACTGTGCGCTGTGGGAATAAAACTTTTAAACCCCTCTCTTTGAGCATAGCAAAGGCTTGAGGACTGGTAACTTCATGGATAAGGTGGAGGCCGATGAATAGTTGCGTTAGTCCTGATGGAAGTGTACCAACGGTGTGGATGTCCCAAACTTTGTCAAACAGAGTTCCCTTGCTCATACATCAAATTCTATGTTAAAGGAGTTGAGCTTTTGATTATATCAGAAAAGCGATAACGTTATCGAAAAATCAATAGGTAGGTTGGGTTGTTCGCGTTAGCGTTGCGAAGCATGGAACGAAACCCAACATCATTAAAACCTTTGTTGGGTTGCGCTGTCGCTTAACCCAACCTACATTTAGTAACTTTAAATTGTCTCCGGGTCAATATTTAATTCTCTCAATTTTGCCGCTAAACGTGCTGCTTTTTCAGCTTCTGCTTCTGCTCTTTTAGCTTCAGCTTTTCTTGCTTCTGCTTCTTGTTCTGCTCTTTTAGCTTCTTGTTCTGCACTTTCTTCCGGTGTAGGAACTAAAATTCCTTCCCGTGTAAAATACCGCAATAAACCATTATAAACACCCAAATATAAACCTAGTTGTTGACTCCATAAATGTCCTTTTTCATTTGCTGTCAACGGTTCATATTCTCCATCTAATAAATGAAAACCCGCAAATTCTAAAGTGTAAGGATCAAACCAAAAATAATCTGGAGTGCGGAATGTATTTTGATAGAGTTGTTTTTTAAATTCTCTATCTGTTTTTGCTGTACTGGGTGAGAGAATTTCGACAATTATATTAGGATATTTACCATCTTCATTCCACACTACCCAGCTTTTACGGGTTTTGCGTTCAGTTCCTAAAACAACAAAGAAATCTGGACCACGAGAATCTTCTGATTTTTTCTGATTTGGACTATAGTAAATGGTTAGGTTTCCAGCAGCATAGAAATCATTTCTATTTTTCCATAACCATTTAAGACATTTAATTAAGAGCATAATCTGCTCTAGATGCAGTTCTGTTTCCACGGGAGGTTCATCACTATATAAATCACCAGGGGGAAATATTACATCTTGGTAGATGTTTTCTTGGGTTTCTTGTTCTTGTGCAATGATCATATATTTGATATGGCATCAAGTTGTAATTTTTTGATTATAACATTTAATTGTCAGAATCAGGATGTCCAGGATTTCAGGATTTTCAGGATTTATAGAAAATTCAATTATTTTTAACCATAGGATTCCCTTAATATTAAACTGACTAAATGAAATTGTGTAATAATCGTATTTGTTAAAAAATAACACCTAACGCAGACCATCAAAATCATTAAATTCTCAAAACCCACATCCTGGACATCCTGATTCAGACAATTAAAAAAAAGTCAACTCCTCAAAATAATTAACTGAAAAAAACATCCTGGAAATTTCGATATTGCTAATGTAGTCGGTTAAGATAGGTAGCGCACTAGAATGTAAGTTTACAAGAACTCATAAAATTTTGGTTAGAGTTCAGGAACATTAACGTTTTTCATTCGTCAAATGATATAGCCTTACTTTGAGAAGAGTAATAGGGAGTGTTTGAATGAGGGACAGGAAATTGACAGTTCTGGTAATTGTTTGGGCAATTAGTATCATTCTACTAGATACAACCAGACCGACTTATCTTGTTGAAAAAGCAATGGAAGTTTTTAACTTTGAATTTTCGTCAAAAGACGCTTACGTGCTGACTGTCGAGATTGTTCAGTGGGTTCGTTGGTTGTATTTTGGATCTTTGATTTTCCTAACCTTTTATCTGTTTCAACGTCAGCGTAGTTGGCAGTGAATGTTGTAGTAACAAGTACTCACCTTAAATCCGTCATGAGACCAGAAGGAGATATAATCTATCTAGGATCAGCCATAATCACGATTAGCATCATCAGTGAGATCGCAGCCTTACTCGTAAAAAGCACGGCATAACAATTCAAATGCAGCGGACAGACCGCAATTTTTTTTGCCTTGTTTCAAGTTCTCTGCTGCCGCTGATTTGATCCGTTAAATCATCACAAACTTATTTTACTCGTTCCTATACTCTGTATGGGAATGAATGATTTAAGGCTCTGCCTTCTGATATATACTAGAGTCAGAGACTCTATTTAGCATTCCCAGTCGGAGACTGGGAACGAGTTTAAATCCTAGACATCCTGATTCAGACAATTTTTTAATTTTTAATTCAAATCGGCATTCTTGGAGGTGCTGTTTTCCACATTAAGTCAATTTCTTCGGGTGTTAACTGATAAGTTTGATTCACTAAATCTGCAAGTCGCTGTTCTAATTTCACAGCTTCATTTTTGCGGTTTTGAATTTCTGGAACATAATCATTATGTGCTTGACGTAAGGCTTTAAAGGCTGGTATACTTAATGGATCAGATGCTTTTTTAGCTGTCTTGGGTTTGGGCATTCTTTTTCTCACTTCTTCCACAAATTCAACAAATTCTAAAGTTGCAAAATCTGCTAGTTTATTTCCTAGTTTTTCAATTTTGTATTCTATTTGCAACCAGTCGAGAACATCTTTATAAACTTGTCCGTTGAGTTTGGTTATTTCTATTAAACGAGTGACAATTTCTTCTACTTCTGCGCGTATTTCTGTTGTGGGTTGTGCAATAGGAATATTTTCTATTAAATAACCAGCAGGATTTAAAGCATCATCTTTCATGTGTGGTAAATATCGCCAATTATACCACCACATAAGAGGAGAATTTAAAACTCCCAGAATATACAAATCTGCACTTGATATACAAAATGTCTTATCATTACCATATACTCCCGATATATCAAAAGCATATTGTGGCAAAAATTGAATAACTTGATAAATAATTTTAGGTTGCTCAAAAATATGATAAGATGCTGGTGATGCTTGAAATTGCCACCATAACTGTTTACCTGCTCGATTTTCTAGCTTATCTCTATAAGTCTCTAAATGTTGTTTAATAACCGGATATTGTTCTATATCTATTATTGAGTCTAACCTACGATGATTAAACAACAAATAAGCGTAACTGCCGAGGTAGGAAAACCGGGGATATTCCCATAAGGGTTAACGGCTATAGAATAAGGTTTTTAGACTGTTATAATAATCTAAAATCTGCTTCACCTGTTCCTCATTAGTATTTGGTTGGCAAGAAATAGACAAACCAGCAATTTGACTTTGATCATAATCAAAATCTGAAGAAGTTTGGGGAATTAAATCCACATCAACCCCTTCCACCTGCCGCAAATGTGCCGCTATTTCTCGATATACAGCCAAAGGAAAATTAGGAAATTCTATTTTTTGTTGATTCTGTTCCATAATTCCATAATCCATAAAAAGTATAAAATCATCACTATAATATAAAACCAGACATTTCCGGTTATGCAACCAATTTAATTGCCAGAATTGATGTTATATCTATAAACTTACAGCAAACTTACAGCAGATTGTCAATGAATGAAGTACAAACTGCACAACAAAATGACTCCTGACTCCTGACAGCGTAGCGCCAGCCATATTCTGCTGTAACCAGATAGCTAACTAACTCTTACAAACCCATTGAAATGGAAACCCCAACAGCAGGTTGTGCAGGTTCAGACTTTGCAGGTTCAGACTTTGCAGGTTCAGACTTTACAGGTTCAGACTTTGCAGGTTCGGTAGAGGGTTTTTCTCCCACTGCTTTAGCAACTTCAATTCCGAACTGTTCAAACACAACCACAGGATTAGAACCTCTGTTCATCTCAATTCGTTTAATCAAAACCCCATTACCCAATCTTTGCCCAGCTTGTACATAGCGGCTGGTAAGTTCTTCCGGCACTTTAATAATTGCCTGGGGTTCTTTACCAATAACAACTATACCACTGACCAAAACCGCTTGAGCTTCTTCAGGCTTGGGAGCAGGTGGTAACACAGGCTTAACAGGCTCTTTAGCCACAACTTGAGGTAAAACCATGGGCAAAACTGGAGTCAAAGGAGGTTTTGGTTGAGGTGGAGGAGTAGTAATTTGTACACGAGCCTGGACATTTTGTCCCCCCTGAGCTTGATTTGTTCCTGTTTGTTGTGGAGTTGGCAAAGGAGGCAGTTTAGGAACTTCTTTTTGCTCAGAATTGGCAGCAATTGGTACCCATAAGGGCTTAATAATTTCCGCAAATGGATCAGTCCGCCCTTTTTGTGCCAAATCCACGCGCAAATCGCCTCTAGTGGATTCAATCAAGCCGGGATTATTTGCCTTTATTGCTTGATCTTTTTGAGAAGACACCACAGGATTAGCAAAGGGTGTCTTTTCTTCTGGTTTTTCTGCTGCTGTTTGGGGAATTGGTGCTGCTGGAGGAGTGTTAGTAGCTTCTGGCGTATCATTAACTGTACATCCAGCGATCGCCAAAGTTAAAATAGCCGCAGCTACAATCTGTGAATTAATTTGTGAATTTATACCCATTAGCTGTTCTCGAAAGCTATAGGAAAGTTTACTTATGGAAATCAACACGCCTGAAATTGTGATTACAGGCCAAGTCTGTTTTCTTTATAACCTAAATTTTACATTTCCAGAGTTATTTTTAACACTCCAGCAAATCATGGTTTCAGAGGATTGGCTATTAATTTTCAGGCGCTACCATGATTTTTTTCAGCATATCCAATCCTTTTTTGACTTTACGAGAAACAGTAACTACACTAATTCCTAAATGTTCTGCAACTTGCTTCTGTGTCAAATCATGTAAAAACACGCATTCTAACACTTCCCGGGTGCGGTTTTCCAACTGTACTAATACTTGTTGTAATCTGATTTGGTCTTCTTGCGCTAATTGAAAGCTGCGGTAATTTGGATCGGGAACCAATTCCCCCAAACTGGTAGATCCTTCTTCTCCATTCTGTATGGGTACATCCAAACTCAGAGGAGAGCGATTCACCCATGCTAATTTAATTTCCTGCCATTCACTTTGAGAAATTTCCAATGCACCAGCTATTTCTGCATCAGTCGGTTGGCGGTTGTATTTTTCCCGCCAAGAACGGGAAACACCTATGGCTTGCTGTTGTAGTGCTAACCAGCGCCGGGGTATCCGCATGGTTACGCCTTTGTCCCGGAGGTAATGTTGAATTTCCCCACGAATGTAAGGAATAGCGTAAGAACTAAAGGCGTGTCCTTTAGAAAGTTCAAATTTCTCAATAGCTCTAATTAAACCCAAACAGCCGACTTGGATCAAATCTTCATAGCTTTCATGACATTGATTTATCCAGTAGTGAGCTTCTTTTCTCACCAGCCCAAAATTTAGTTTCACTAGTTGATTACGAAGGCGTTCTGAGGGACATTGCTCATATTCTCGCAACAACTGTGAAATCTCATGTTTTAGTTCGTTCGTGGCTGTAGTAGGCATAGCACATTCAGGATTTAGCAAATAGAGTGTTTATTAATCGCTGCTAAACTTAATTTTTAGACGCGCTATAGGCAGATATGCACGTTCTTGAACAACTCATAAAGCCATCAGGCAGACTAAAATTTTTGGCTAGAAAAGATTTTGAGGATGGGTTGAAAATCTAGGGCGATTTTCAGCAGAGTTGCTTTTTAGTGATCGAAGTCAATTTGGTCTGTTGTAGCTTATTAAACAACTCGCATAGAATTAAAATATACAATTCTTTCCCTAATGTCAAACCGGGATATTACGTAACTTAATAAATGCAATATGAAATGTACTGATAAATAGCCAAAAATTCTATCTATTATTTTTCTAAATTAATAAAAATTATTGATTAGTAATAGTACGTATTTAATTTTATTAAATTCATCTAATTTCCCAAAACATGAATTTGACAACTGTTTATTTACGGAAAAATCACAATGGAAAAATCACAGGTGATGAGAAATTAGCCAAAAGTTTACCAGTCTAAAAAAAACCAACTACCCTCTTAAAAAGCAGGGCAGTTGGATGAATTTTTTTATAGCTGTAGACAGAGTAGTTAGGACATCAATTAATCATGAAACTCCTACTAAAAAAGGGTTTTACTCCTGACTCCTGCTATAACAACAGGAATTTAGCCGCGATTTGTTTCTACGCGACCGTAGAATAAACCACGAATCTTAACTTCTTTAGGTTCGCCAGCACCCAAATCTGTATCAGAGGGCTGTATACTTTCAAAAGTACCAGCTATTTCGCCAGTAGAACTGTCTACTTTAGCTACTTGTAAAGAAATCTTGCCATTGAGGATTTCTGTACGCTTCACATTAGCTCGTGTCAAATCATCATCGTCGGCTTGGGCTGGTAATGCCACAGCATTATCATAACCACTGACAACACCACGACCTTTGGGATCTAGGAAAGAAGCACCACGATAAGAAGGAACTTTAAACTTACCTTCAAAATCAGTAGAAGTATTAATGCTGGTCAAATTAGGCTGTGTTTGTGCAATCAAGTTTTTGACAGTAAATAAGAAAGGTACTAGTTCACCACCAGGAAGTTTGACTGTGATAGCTTGGAAATCAAGACCATCTTTTTCTACAAAGGTCAGACTGTTATCTGGGTTGATTTTTAAATCACCTTGTACTTGATCAATAGTGGATGTGTTACGAGTCACCAATTTACCAGCTACAAATTCAGCTTCTTGCCGTTTGTTAGCGGGTTCTTCTTTGACAAAGTAATTGGTAGGTTCTAAGCACAGTTCTTTGATGGTGTAGGTCTGACCGTTATCCAAAGCAATAGAACCACGGCTTGTTTCTGCCAGCTGAGGGCATTTGTTAGCCAAGCCAGTACCTCGAATTTGTTCGTAAGTCAGCAAGTCTCTGCTGCTAGATGAAGGCGCATCACTACAAGCAGTTATCAGCCCCAAGCATAAAGCTAAGAATGCAACTATTAAAGCGCGATACCTCATGGTCAACCTCAATGTCATTAATATTTAAGTTGTAAAACGGCTCTACTAAACGTAATAAAACGCATTCCGTTTTGAGTTTTCAGGTTTAGCTTCAGAACCAGCAGTTTCTCTCATCAGAGTTAGATGGAAGTTGCTTTTTCCTTAGCTTCAAACCAACAGTCTACTGAGTGGCATTTGGCAGGGTTTGGCTAAATGGATGAGTAGACCACAACAACGCCTCAAGGCATCTGTTATTAATGCGAAGTAGGCTATACTTCGCGCTTTGCTCTTACATCAGGTAAAAGCGGCATGACCCAAATCATCCTGTATTGTATATGTATTGCTAGTACATACAATCTTTGGTTTGATAGGGAAATTAGCCAAGTTATAGTGCCAAAAAGCATAAGATTTCTCTGATGCTATTTGTTAGTCGGAAATGAATCCCCAAAATTCACTAAAACGTAATTAAGCCCTCACATTAAATCTGTGGGGATTACTTTACGTACAATATTCAAACTACCATTCACATTGGCATCAATCAATTGACAATTAGCGCCTCGTCATTAGTAGTTCTTCGCTTGATTTTCGCTTGCTTTTTGTGATTTCGCTCTTACCCCTGCCCATCCTCCCTTTTTTCGGGTGTTTCGGGTATTGTATTACTTTTATAGAACAGCAGCAGAAAATTACATGAACAATGACCAAAATTTGCCAGCGGGAAATTTATCTGCTAAGTTGCAAGCCATCGCATCTGCTGTGCAAGATGCAGCCCACGCTTGTCAAGGCAATGTTACAGCATTATTATCTTTGCTGAGACAATTGGAAAAGTTACATAAAGAAATTCGTGATGGAATTTTTCAAGATAGTTTGCCCGATAACCGCCAAAGACTCTACGCACTGCTCAGAGATATTGAGTCTGAGGGGGGTTGGCCTTATATTGAACGTATGCGATTACAAGAATTTCTAGTGAATTTACCAGTAGAAAGTAATGAAAAAACTCCTGTTATCCACAACACTAACGACTCCTGTGATACTGATAACTGGTTAGAATGGTAAGCTCAAGAGTTTACCAATCACCAATTACCGTGGTTTTCAGGAATTAGACTCAAACCAGAAAGGGGTTTTCATGGCCGGTATAGTATCAGTTTCCCGCAAGAATTTAGCTCAACGCCGTAAAAAATTACGTAGGCAGCAGCAAAGAAAAATCATTCACACTATTTGGCGAACACTCGCTGCCAGTAGTCTAGCAGGTGGATTGCTCTGGGTAACACTCCAACCAATGTGGGTGTTAAAAACACCTGCACAAATAGTCCTAAAATCAGGCAATCAATTATTATCCGAGCAAGCTATTCAATCGCTGTTGGCGCTGTCCTATCCCCAATCTTTGTGGCGAATTGAACCTTCTGCAATTGCCGAAACTTTAGAAGCACAACCCGCTATTGCACAAGCCACTGTCAGCCGTCGTCTGTTTCCTCCTGGTTTAATTATTGAAATTCAAAAGAGATTACCAGTGGCAATGATTCACACCCTACCAAAACAAAGCACAACCAGTTGCAATACTCAGCCTCAATCTTCGGCAAACTCTGGCAAACAAGCAACATCTTCATGTTTGCAAAATACTCCTGCTCGAAGCAAACAGGATGATGTCAGTTTACTAGATGCTAGTGGCGCTTTGATTCCTCTAGCAAAATACACTGCACTTAACCCCACAGGTAAATTGCCTACCCTCAAAGTTCTTGGTTCACCAGAAAAATATTGCCCCTATTGGACTGAACTTTATCAAGCTGTCAGTCAGAGTTCTGTTAAAGTGATGGAAATTGATTGCCAAGATCCCACAAATTTAATTTTGAAAACAGAATTAGGAAATGTCCATCTTGGTGTTCCTAATGCCCAATTACCGGAAAAAATCCAATTACTTGTGCAAATGCGGCATTTACCAGCAAAATTCAAGCCCAAACAATTAGCCTATATTGATATCAAAAATCCTGACCGACCTTTAGTACAACTGAACCAAAAATAACAAATTAACTTCCCAGATACCTAACAAGCTTGAGCCTGTTTGAGTACAGAAACCAGTTTTTGAGGATAAAAATGATAAAAATATTAGTTAGTTTTACGGTTCGCACCATTGAAATAACAATTGGCATGAACTTTTGATTAAAATGGCAGGATAAATATTAGAAACTTCTTGGAGATAATCTTTATGCAGGTCGATAAAAAATCAAGGCTTTGGGTGCAGCGTTCTTGCACCTTGGTGGGGAGGTTTCCCAATCAAAACTACCGTCGTCCATTGGTAACTGCGTTTTGTATGTGAGTATTCAACCTCATAGGTTTATAACCAAAAACTAAACCAAACGCATTTTTGATATATCTTCTGGAGTAAAAAGTAATGCTTTACACAGTAAATCACTGAAAAATTTAGTAGTTATCGAAAAAATGAACAAATAAAGCTGTAAAATTGATTGCTAATAAAAGTTTCGAGCAGAAATAGTGGGGGGATATTGAGCATCAAATTCACAGAGCAATACTGGGAAAATTTAGCAACATAGTATAGAAAATCTTAATGTCTAGATCAAGTTATATAAACCGATTTTCGGACAATGTAGGTATACTTTTCTAGAATTAGTTATGCGATTGCGCGGAGCGCAGTGCTGACAGCCCAGTTTGCTCTAAGCCATAGGCGATCGCCTAAGTTGCCAAATGATCCCATAACTAATTATGATCGGGTTTCGCAGACAGCGCCAAAACTGACAGAGATTTACAGAGACTTACAGAGGGATAACCGCTCCCATGCTCCCGTTGAGTAAGAAGGAAAAGTCTAGATTTGTCTAGGTTTTGCACAGCAGAACAATAAAAAATATTGATTGTCATAGACGGTGACAGTCTCCAACTCAACTATATTTGACTCTTAGGTGAATAACACCAAAACAAGTCGTTTATCTACCTTCATCAAGCCAATGACATTTGATAATAACCAAGAGCTTACCTATAAAAATGCCCAATCTGTGGGACAAACAGGGTTATCTTTGTCCGTTAACTCTAATAATCCCTTTGGTAGTTCCGGGCTAAACTTTGCCCAAAGTAACGACAGTAAAAAAATTACGGAAAATAGTCGCATTGGTGAAATTGTTCCGGGACGAGTCGCCAATATTAAAGTTATTGGTGTTGGTGGTGGCGGTGGCAATGCTGTTAACCGCATGATTGAATCTGATGTTTCTGGGGTGGAATTTTGGTCAATTAACACCGATGCCCAAGCCTTGACTTTAGCTGGCGCTCCCAGTCGTTTGCAAATCGGGCAGAAACTAACCAGGGGTTTAGGTGCAGGGGGTAATCCTGCTATTGGTCAAAAGGCAGCGGAAGAATCACGTGATGAAATTGCTACCGCCTTAGAAGGTGCAGACCTAGTTTTTATCACTGCGGGTATGGGTGGTGGAACAGGTACGGGTGCTGCGCCAATTGTGGCGGAAGTGGCCAAAGAAATGGGCGCTTTGACTGTGGGTGTAGTGACCCGTCCGTTTGTATTTGAGGGACGGCGACGCACTAGCCAAGCCGAGCAGGGTATTGAAGGATTAAAAAGTAGGGTTGATACCTTGATTATTATTCCTAACAATAAGCTGTTGGAGGTAATTCCTGAACAAACACCTGTACAAGAAGCCTTTCGCTATGCCGATGATGTGTTGCGTCAAGGGGTACAGGGTATTTCTGATATTATTACGATTCCTGGTTTGGTTAATGTGGACTTTGCCGATGTGCGAGCAGTCATGGCAGATGCGGGATCAGCATTGATGGGTATTGGTGTGAGTTCTGGCAAATCTAGAGCTAGAGAAGCTGCGATCGCCGCGATTTCCTCACCATTATTAGAATGCTCTATTGAAGGTGCTAGAGGGGTTGTCTTCAATATCACTGGTGGTAGTGATCTCACTCTGCATGAAGTGAATGCGGCTGCGGAAACAATTTATGAGGTGGTTGATCCCAATGCCAATATTATTTTCGGTGCAGTGATTGATGACAGACTGCAAGGAGAAGTCAGAATTACCGTGATTGCGACTGGGTTTACCGGAGAAATTCAAGCTGCTCCACAACAAACTGTGGCCACTCCCAGAGTAGTGACTCCATCTCCCAGGAAGCTAGGAGTACAACCAACTGTTAATCAACCAACTGTTAATCAACCAACTCCAACTCCTGAACCTAAAGAAAAACCGATTTTAGATATTCCTGATTTTCTCCAACGACGACGCACACCACCGAAAAATTAAGTAATTGTAGATTTGAGATTTTAGATTAAGTTTGCAGTCTCAGTTCTGGCGTTTGTGCTTTATACAATTTCTTAGTTTTACGTTTATCACCAAAGATAGGGGTCTGCAATTTAGTTGCCTACCCCATATTTTATTGGAGTTTTTTTATTTGGTAATTGGTAATTGGTAATTGGTAATTGGTAATTGGTAATTGGTAATTGGTAATTGGTAATTGGTAATTCAATTTTGGATTTTGGATTGTTTTTGTCAATTCCAATCTAAAATCTAAAATCTAAAATCTAAAATTTTCTTCCCCAGTCACCAGTTCCCATTCACCTGCTCTAGCCATTGAATAACCTGATGAGCAAGGTGAGTACCATCTAGGCGATCAATTTCTCGGATGCCTGTGGGACTGGTAACGTTGACTTCTGTGAGGTAGCCACCAATCACGTCAATACCAACAAAAATCAAGCCGTCTTGACGCAGTTTTTCTGCCAATAAGGTGCAAATTTCCTGTTCTCTTGCGGTAATTTCCGTTGGAGCAACAGTACCACCTGTTGCCATATTATTGCGAAAATCACTACCACTAGAAAGGCGATTGAGCGCCCCAATGGGTTCGCCATTGAGCAAGATAATTCGCTTGTCTCCGTCCTTAGCTGCGGGTAAATAGTTTTGTACCATTACTGGTAATCGACCTTGCAGGGTACTGAGTTCGACTATTGAGTTAAAATTGCGATCGCCTGATTGTAAAAATAAAATCCCCTCCCCAGCTTTGTTACCCAATGGTTTGAGAACTGTTGCACCCTTAGCTTCTACAAATTGGCGGATCACCTTTTTATCAGCACTCACAATGGTTTCAGGGATGGCTTGAGTAAATTGCAAGGCATACATTTTTTCATTTGCGGCTCTGATACCATTGGGGTTGTTAATTACCAGGGTTTTATTTTGGTCAATGTAATCCAAAATATAAGTAGCATACAGGTAGGAATCGTTGACTGGTGGGTCTGTCCGCATAAATACAGCGTCCATTGACTCCAAAGCAGTGAAGAGGCTAGAACCTAACTTATACCAAGGATTTGCGGCTACCCAACGTCCCTCTATTAATTCCACTGGTACAAGTTCTACTTGCTGTAAAACAGCCCAAGCTTTGCTATCCACAACATTTAACAAATTCGCTTGGGTTATCCAAACTTCATGACCAAGAATTTGCGCTGCTTCCATGAGGGCAACACTCGTATCATGGCAAGGGTCAAGCTGATGGATGGGATCAATAATAAAAGCCAGTTTCACCCTTTCTACCTCAATTATCAAAAAAAATTAATTAGGGGTTGCTGAGAAAGTCTTTTCATGAGGGCATAGGAGTCAGGAGTCGTAGGGGCGAAGTAGGGGCGAAGCCTGCCTGTCGGCAGACAGGCATTCGGAAAATAACCTGTGAAAAAAATTGATCATTTATCGTCCGAATGCTTCGCCCTTACAGGAAAATAACCTGTGATAAAAATTGATTATTTATCGGCCGAATGCTTCGCCCTTACAGGAAAATAACCTGTGATAAAAATTGATAATTTATCGTCCGAATGCTTCGCCCTTACAGGAAAATAACCTGTGATAAAAATTGATAATTTATCGGCCGAATGCTTCGCCCTTACAGGAGTCAGGATGAGATTTCAAGATTTCTTTTCCATCTCTCGAACTCAATAAAAGTGCAAGGCTTCGCCGTGAGCGTTAGTGGTCACTGACCACCTTACCTTTGATTTATCTGGGTTTTGCATTTTGTCAGCAAGCCCTACTTATAATTCCAAAAAGCAGGTTTCTAAGAAAACTTGAATCTCCCGCTACACCGTTAGGTTGGTGGGGGAGTCTCAAGCTCACAAGGGTAGGTATTTTACATTGTCGTGAGGGCAAGACTTGGTGGACAAGGTGGACAAGGTGACAAGGGAGGAAAACAGTACAAACTCTGTATTCTTAGTCACAAAAATAGTCCGTTAAAAAACCATTGTCCGTATAAAATCTTCCTTGTCCATCCCTTCGACTACGCTCAGGACAAGCCTTCCTTGTCTTCCTGGTCTTGCCTTCACAGATCATATTAAAAACCTACCCCTGTGAGGGAGTCTCAAGACGCTTGACCTAAACCTTAGAACCTCCAAGAAGAGTATCCAGTTGACCTGCACTGTCTAAAGTGTAAAGATTATCACAACCACCAATGTGATGATCATTGATAAAAATTTGAGGCAGAGAACGCTTTCCATTTGCTCTTTGAGCCATTTCATTTCTTGCTACCTCATCTCTATCAATGTTGTATTCGATGAAATCAACGCCTTTATTTAATAGTAGGTTTTTGGCACGGTTACAAAATGGGCAGGTACTCCAAGTGTAGATTTCTACTTTGGCAGTCATAATATCCTCAATTTGAGCAAATACTTTTCAATTATAAAAGGTAGCTTCTGTCTCATCCTTGGCCAGAACGATGCCAGAGCTACCAGCAAATCATCCAAAATCCAAAATCTAAAATTTTCAAGCTCAATTTTCAAGCTCAACCGCCGTCTACTGCATATTGAATCAACTGGGACAGGCGTAGGCGTACAGTATCTAAACCTAAACGTTGACTGGCGGAGATAAACACCGCTAGAGGAAATTCTTCTTGCGCCAAAGCCAGAGTTTCACTATTGACTTGATCGATCTTGTTAAATACAACTAATGCCGGACCGGGAGTAATAGGCATTTGGGCAAGAATATCCCGAACTGACCGAATATGACTTAACCAGGCAGGATGGGATAAATCCACTAAATGTAGTAGGGCATCTGCTTCGGTGACTTCCTCCAAGGTGGCGCGGAAAGCATCCATTAAAGAAGCTGGTAATTCATGAATAAACCCTACAGTATCTGTGATTAAGGTTTCCTGGGGTTCATTTGTATCCGCATGAGAAATAATCAGACGACGGGTGGTGGGATCAAGTGTGGCAAACAGTTGGTCGGCTGTATATACTTCCGCGTTGGTGAGGGCGTTGAGCAAGGTAGACTTGCCCGCGTTGGTATAACCCACCAAGGCCACTGAAGGAACTTCCCGATGTTGTCGCCGTTGCCTTAACCGACAACGATGAGCTTGTAATTGGTTTACTTCTTGCTGTAGTCGAGAAATCCTTCTTTGAATTGCTCGCCGTTCTGTTTCTAATTTGGTTTCACCAGGTCCACGAGTCCCGATCCCACCCCCTAGTCGGGACATGGCACGGCCTCTGCCGGTGAGTCTTGGCAGCATATATTCTAGCTGCGCTAGTTCAACTTGTAATTTACCAGCACCAGATTGGGCGCGTTGGGCAAAGATATCTAATATCACTTCTGTGCGGTCAACAACTCTGACACCAATCTGCGCTTCTAGGTTGCGGACTTGAGCGGGTGAAAGGTCACGGTCAAAAACTACCAAATTTGCTCCCAAGGTTTGGGCGGTTAAAGCTACTTCTTGGACTTTACCTTCACCAATTACTGTTTGAGGATGAATGCGCGATCGCTTTTGTTGTAAGGCCTGCAAGACATCACCCCCAGCCGTATCCACTAGCCTTGCTAGTTCGGCTATGGTGTCTTGAAATCGTTGGGGAGTCATATCATCGGTTAGTACCCCGACTATAACCACGAGATCATGGTCAGCGTCTACTTCTTGAGCAATATATTCCCGACGGAATTCTGCTTCTAGACTTTCCACCAAGTCCAGAAAATCCTGTTCGGCGATCGCATCTAAACTCAGAGGTGGCGATACGCTGGAATATAAGGCTGAGTCTGGAATATTCATTCCTGATGACTGAGTTAAAACTAATTGTCTGCTATTAGCTACCAAATGCGCCAAATAAGCTTCTTTTACGTACCCAGTCGCTCCCCCACCCCGACGGGTAAATCCTGTGCCAGTAATATTCAGCATTACTAGAGCATCTAAACGTTGTAGCGCCATTGCTGTCAGTGCCGCCTCATTCGGTGGTTCTGCTTTGAGATGGGTGGCTATACAACGAATACCGCTCAACCGTTCTGCACCATAACGGGGCAGTTCTAGGGGTGGGATTTGGGTTTGACGTGGAGTGCCTACCCCCACCCGGATCACTTGTCCGCGACGGTTGAGGTAGGCACATACAGGTTGATTTATTTCCGTACTAATTGCTGCCAGCCTTTGGGCGAACTCCGGTGTTGTCATGCGATCGCCCGATATACGCTGGTGGTACAGCCGCTGTAGTTGCTTGAGCTGGCTGGACTTTAAACCTTGGAGATTTCCGAAGATAGTCTCTATAGGCGCTTATGACCAGTAAACTGGCCCCCCCGAATTATTGTATATTTTTATTTTAACCCAATATTATGGAAATACCTGTTGGTTAAGGAATCAATCTATTTTGGATTTTGGATTTTGGATTTTGGATTATCTTCTCCTTTAAAGAAGAGGCTTGAAACCTTGTTTTTATATTTTTAGACTTTGATTTTAATCTAAAATCCCAAATCTAAAATCTAAAATTTTTGCTGTCAAGGGGAAAGGGATATTTTTGACTTGCGCCCAGAACTACTAACTGATTCTTCTGGATTGAAATCTGGGACTGTTGTTAACTTCAATACATTTGCGGATTTCCAATCAAAAAAATCCTGGGCGCGATGAATAAAATAATCAATTAAAAAAGGTCGTCCCAAAAAAACAAACGTAATGGGAATATTATCTCTAAAACTCTCTCGCAGTTTATTTAAGTGATCTAAAATTGTGGGAACACTGCTTAAATCATGAGCATGGGTTTCTGTGATTTCGCCAAACTTTTCTTTTTCATACTTATAGATCGAATATTCTAAACCTTTGATAAATAAGATATCAAATTGCTGATGGATGTAGAGATTTAAAACTCGCTCATATAAAGTATTAACTGGCTCAAATAGACGTAAAATTTCTAGTTTTTTCTCTGGTATATCATGGAGAATCCGAGAAAAAAGTTTCTCAGTCTCCAGGGGTGTACACTCAACAAACAATAAGCCAAACTCATTGTTGTTTTTGCGTTTTATAGCGTTGAGCAAAGTTTGATATTCTTCGTTTCCTTCTGCGGGTACGTCTTGATCCCAGTCACTAAAATCTAAATTCATGGGAGATTTTCTACAGCTTCTTTAAATTCCTGAATACCTTGAATCAGTGGGTGAATATCATACCAACGCTGCATTTCCCCTTCTTCATCCAAATAGCGGTACTCTAACAGGCAGCGATTAAACATCAAACTCCGATATTGATCATCGTTGATGATACGCTTAGAAAGGGAGACTTCTGCTAATAAACTCCATTGATGGTTTTCCACAGCGCGGCGGTAAGTATCTCTAGCTTGAGTAATGGCGCGTCGAACTGCTCTTTCGGAAATTGGCAAATCTTGAGTGCGTCCAATGGCATCCTGAGTCAACAATAGCAAATTTCTGACGTGACCTCCACTCATCAAACAAAGTCGTTCTAGGGTTTGAGAACTGTCAAATATTTCCGTTTCTAGTGGTTTATCTGGTGCAAACTGCCTGATGCGCCGGGAAATGACCTCTTTAACTTTTTTTAGCCCTGGTTGATATATTTCTCCTCTAGGAGTGCGTACCATTAGCATTTTCTCGTATTTGCTGCCTTAGTGCCGGTACTGCTCTTAAATTTGCTGTTAATTTGGAAAACTGACTAATTTGCATTTCTACATTCATATCCTCGATGTGAATTTCAGTTAGCGCCAAATCTTTCAAATCTTGCCAACGATCTTTGAGCCAATTAAGCACAGGTTGAGGATTACCAATTGCGCGTAAATCTTTTAGTAATCTCCGAGTACAAGCCAAGAGAATATCTGTATATTGAGCATCTTCTGAATCTATATCTTCTTCATCCGCAGCAAAATAAACTACATAACATTGTCTTGCTTCCAAATATTCCTTGAGTCTGAGTAATTCCGTAGATTTACCTGCTCCTCTATGTCCAGAATATAATTGACAAGTATTTTGATTTGCTAACTGAATACGATTTCCCAATTCTTCTAAAATATCTGCTTCTCCTCGCACATCTTGACAGTCTACATAGTTAGGATCACCTGCGGGTAAGGGTTGGAATGGGTTAAAAGCATTATAGAGGTTTTTGAGTAATTCAGTATTGTTGGACATAGGTAAACAACTTAGTTGATGCAGTTCTGATGATGCTAAAAAGTTAGATGAAGTCAGCAATAACAAGCAAGCGATATAATTTTAATGTCAGAAGCTAAAAATGTCAGATATTTAAAATCTCCACAGTGAAAATTTTAGCAAAAATGTATACACATATATGGACGACAAATGCAAGTACCTGATCAAAAAATATTTTCATAATAAATTCACCAAAAGATTTTAATTTTAAATTAATCAAATTTAATTCATCATACCCCTACGTATTAAATCTTGAAAACGTGCATCTTCTCGAATACAATGAAAATCAGGATCAGCGTTGGCCATTGTTGCAAACTCTTCAGGTCTGAGATTAATTGCTTGCTCCAAGTTTTCTAGTGCTTGCTCAATACTACCTTGAACAGCATAACAACAAGCTTTATTGTACCAAGCATATTTATCATCAGGTTTTATTCTTAATGCTTGATCATAAGAGAACAGAGCTTCGTCCATACGTCCCAAATCATCCAGTGCATTACCTCGATTGTTCCAAGCATAGTGATCATCAGGTTTAATTTTCAGAGCTTGATCATAAGAGAAAACAGCTTCTTCATTACATCCTATCTTGCGGAGTGCGATACCCAAATTGTACCAAGCATAGTGGTCATCAGGTTTAATTTTTAAAGCTTGTTTATAAGAAAAAATTGCTTCTTCATATCTGCTTAAATTCCGAAATGCGATACCACGATTATTCCAAGTAAAACAATCATTGGGTCTTAAATTGAGAGATTGGTCATAAGCTGAAATTGCTTCTTCATTGCGTCCTAAATTTCGTAGTGCATTACCTTTATTATACCAAAAATATGGGTAGTCTGCCTTAAATTTTAAAGCTTCTTCATAAGAAGAAAGTGCTTCTTCATTACGTCCTAAGTTCAGCAGAGCATTACCACGGTTGTACCAAAAATATGGATCATCAGGCTTAAATTCTAAAGCTTTTTCATAAGATGAGATTGCTTTTTCGTTGCATCCTAAATTCAAGAGTGCATGACCACGGTTGTACCAAGCAAAATGATCATCAGGTTTAAATTTTAATTCTTGTTCATAGAATGTAATTGCAGTTTCATATTCACCAGCAGAATAAAGTAGATTTCCCAATTCAAAAAGCAAACTTGCTCTATTACTATCTGTTTGATGTTTTTCTGCCAGAAGTTCTTGAATTTCTAGAACTTTTTCAATTTTGTCTTCTGAAGTAAGTTGTAGATATTTTTCATAGTCTCCTTCTAGTAAAAGACGACGTGATTCTTCTTCAACTAATTTTGGTGTAGTCGGTAATTCATATACTCCAGAACGCCAATCAAAAAAATCAGGAGCGCGATGGATTAAATAGCTGAGTGAAAATGAACGCAATAAAAATACAAAGCAAAAGGGAAAATCATCCCTAAATCTTTCTCTTTGTTGGTTAAGATGATTTAGTATTGGTGGTACTTTAGTTAAATTGTTAAACTGACCTTCAGTTATTTCGCCAAAGTTTCTTTTTTCATATTTATACAAGGAATATTCCAAACCTTTAATTAATAAGATGTCAACTGTTTGACCTTGAATATAATTCGCTACTTGCTGATATAGCTTATCCACTGGTTCTAGCAAGCGTAATACAGCAATATTTTTATGCGGAAGATCCTGGGTAATTTTATGTATAAAACAATCTGCTACCACAGGAGTACATTGTACAAAATATAACCCAAATCCTAATTTTCTATCCAGAGCGCAGAGTAAATCTTGATATATTTCTTCGGGATCTGGAGGTAAATCATCATCCCAGCTACTGCTATTGAGTATCATATAGATTTGATGGTAGATGCTTGCGTAAAAAATCCAAAGTCAGATATAAATTTTACACTATGGTTATTTTTTAGTATTTGAGCTTCATATCCAATCATCATAATCCTGTTCTTTAAGTTAAGGTAAAATTTGAGGAATATTTTAAACATCAATGTTTACATAATAATACGGTTTTTTCTTTGATTTGGTATCCGTAGATTCACTTAAATATATTAATGTAAGGCTATTTGTCTTTCTTAATTTCTTCTAAAAATATATTATTACACTTTGATGAGTAAAAAAGAATTTTATTGTTTTGAGTTTTAACAACAGTAAATTGATAAAAATCCGAACTTAGTGATTTTATTGATTATAATAATAACCCAAGTTCCTAGTTATTATCTAGGGTTTGCTGAATAAACCTAAAACCTTGATATATCAAAGGTTAGAGGCTGATAAACAGGAAAAAAGTGCAAGGGTTTTGAAGGGTATACCGGGAAAAGTGTGCATTTTTTGGGATTTCAAGAGATGGCAAAGAAATTTTCAAATCTCCTCCTGACTCATTTGAGAGTCTTTCTTGCATAACTAGGAGGCTAACGCCACGCTTACTTCGACTGCGCCCTTCGACACCGCCCTTCGACACCGCCCTTCGACACCGCCCTTCGAC
>NZ_JAQMTI010000176.1:0-50999 GCF_028329225.1 Sphaerospermopsis kisseleviana CS-549
ATTCAGCAGTCACCAGTCACCAGTCACCAGTCACCAGTCACCACAATAGTTCGTAAATTACCTTTTTGATATTGTAGAACTGTATCAGTATATTGATCTATGTTCCCTACCATGTCCGTCTATTGCAGCAAACAACACGCAAATAATAATGGTAACAGTTTTTGTACTCAGTGCGGAGAATCTTTACCGCTGACTGTAGGACAGGTAATCAATAATCGTTATGAAATTGGGCGTATACTGGGCCAAGGTGGCTTTGGTCGGAGTTATTTGGCGATTGATAGACAAAAAGCCCGTGAAAAGTGTGTTTTAAAAGAATTTGCGCCCCAAGTCACTAAAAAAGAAGATTTACAAAAAGCTCAAGAGTTATTTGAACGGGAAGCGAACGTACTTAAAAAAATCAAACATCCGCAAATTCCCAGATTTCATGAATCTATACAAGCTAAAATTGGTACTAAAGATTTTTTCTTTTTAGTGCAAGATTATGTGGAAGGTGCTAATTATTATCAGTTATTTGAACAACTGCAAACACAGGGAAAATCTTTGAGTGAGGAGGAGGTAATTAACCTTTTACACAAGATTCTCCCGATTTTGAGTTATATTCACTCTTTAGATATTGTCCACCGTGATATTTCGCCTGATAATTTGATTTTACGCCAAAAAGATGGTTTACCTGTGTTGATTGATTTTGGTGGTGTAAAACAATTACCAGCTTATCAGGGTTTTTGGCAGACTAAGTTGGTGGGAAATGGTACTTTATTAGGTAAAAAAGGTTATGCACCAGAAGAACAGTTACTTCAGGGAAAAGTATTTAAAAGCAGTGATTTATACTCATTAGCGGTAACGGCTTTGGTGTTAGTGACTGGTAAAGAACCTCATTTACTTTATGATAGTTATAACGGGACTTGGTATTGGGGAAAGGAAATTAAAGTAAGTCCGAAATTAACAGCAGTCTTAAAAAAGATGTTGGCATATAAACCAAGCGATCGCTATCAAACAGCAGATCAAGTTATCAAAGATTTACCACCACCAACATCTGTTTCTGGTTCTGTTTCTACAGCTATCCATAACATAAATACTAATCCAAATACTATGCAACCTTCTGTTAATAACAAAAACACTCACCTGAGCAGGTTACAAACAATGGTAGCTGCACCAGGGAAAAAAGTATATAGAACTACTCACATGGCATTGCAAAATATACCGATGCCTATATGGTTACGTCCTTTTGCTGTCACTTTTACTATAACTATGGGAGTCGGTTTAATTGGTGGTGGTATGTGGGCGTTAGGAAATTTTATGGTAAGAAGTGTTACATCAATTAGTTTACCTAAAGTGGAAGTTCCCGGTATACCATCTATCAATAATCCTATCAGTGTGGGAAATAAAAACCGCAGTGTTGAGGAGGTTTTTAACCGTGTGCAAGAGTTGGAAATTTCCCAAGCGGTGTTTACTAAGACAGTAGATGAAAGATTTTATGCTATCAGGCCAGGGTTGCGGGGAAGGGTATTAACAGATAAACCGGAAGATCGGGTTTTACGGGAACAGTGGAATAGTACAGCAGATGAGTTGTTAAAGAAAATAGAACAAGCTAATTTGAGTCAGATAGCACGGAGGAAAATAGGTAGTTATAGTATAGAAGATTCCCAAAGATGGGATAGACTAGCTCAAGGTGGTAGATTAGGTAAATATCGTTCATTTCAGGAGTTAAGAGAGGAAACATATCAAAAATTTGATCCATTGTTTCCTGGTCAAGTGCGTGGGAAACTAAATCAGCAGACTTTTATGCAGTTTTGGTATGCGATCGCCTCTGATCAAGTAGGGAATAGGTGATTGGTGATTGGTGACTGGTGATTGGGTAAAATTGTTAACCTGTTCCCTATTCCCTATTCCCTATTCCCTATCCCCTATTCCCTATTCCCTATTCCCTATTCCTTTATGACTAATCTTTATTGTTCTCAAGGACATCAAAATCCATCCGGTAGTAAGTTTTGTCTTCAGTGTGGTGAGAAGATAATAGAAACTCCTGTCAATAGTGGTATTCAAGCAGGACAAACTTTAGGCGATCGCTATGTTATTGTCCGTCAACTCGGACAAGGTGGGTTTGGGAAAACTTACTTAGCTGAAGATATTAACCGTTTTCGAGAAGCTTGTGTTTTAAAGGAATTTTCTCCCCAGGTGCAAACTCCTTATATTGTGCAAAAAGCAGAGGAGTTATTTCAACGAGAAGCTAGTGTTCTTTATCAATTACAACATCCTCAAATTCCGCGCTTTCGGGAACTATTACGTATTAATTTACAAGGTAAAGAATCTCTCTTTTTAGTGCAAGATCATGTAGCAGGTGAAACGTATAATTCTTTATTAAATTCCCGCAAACAAAAAGGTTTAAAATTTACAGAAATTGAAGTTCGTCAGTTATTAGAACAACTTTTACCAGTTTTAGAATATATCCATCATGTAGGTGTGATTCATCGTGATATTTCTCCTGATAATTTAATCTTGAGAATTGTGGATCAATTACCAGTTTTAATTGATTTTGGGGGAGTGAAACAAGTCGCTCAAACTGTCGCTTCTCAATATTATCAATCTGGGGTAATTACTTCTGGAAGTAGTGGAACTTTGTTAGGAAAAATTGGTTTTGCACCTCCAGAACAAATGCAAACCGGTTTAGTATATCCTCACAGTGATTTATATGCTTTAGCTGTGACAGTGTTGGTTTTACTGACAGGAAAACCACCACAGGATTTAATAGATATACAAAATTTACAATGGCTATGGCGGCGAGAAATTAGCCTTAGTCCTTTATTGGGGGACATTTTAGATAAAATGCTATCTCCCAGACCAAGCGATCGCTATCAGTCAGCACGTCAAGTTTTAGACGCACTGAATGGAAAAGCAGTTAATAACTCTCCTCCTGTCGCACCTACAGTATATCCAGCTACTCAACCCCCAAAACCCACAACTTCCCCAACCACCGCAGGAACTGTTGCAGTTTCTCCTCCCAAAACTCCCGCACCTCCAGCAGTTGCTACTCCCACACCCCAAAATACAAGTATTTGGACTACAACAAATGTATTTATTGTGACTGTGGCGTTATTTAGTAGTATAGGTTTGTTGTGGTGGGGTATTAGTAACCGTGGGAACAACCAAGATGGAAGTAACCCGGATATTACATTAAGTCCTACACCTACAGAAACCCCCACCACCCCGGAAAATAATTTTTCACCTGAAGAAAGAGAACGTAAACAAAGATTGAGCGATCGCCGTCAACAGTTGGGTATAGATAATAACTTTTATATCAGTTTAATCAACCAACTTTTTTGGGAGAAAAACCCCAATATCCAAGGACGTGATTTAAATGATACACCAGAAGACGAAGATTTACGGGAAGAATGGGATCAAATAGCCGCCCAAACCCTAGATAAACTGTCTCTTTTGAGTAGTAGAGCGCGTAGACAAATGGGAACTTATACCCCAGCAGAACGCGATCGCTGGAAAGTAGAAGTTAACCGCAGAAATGTTAGCAGTCGTGCTTTGTATGACTTAGGTGATGCTGCTTTTTTCCGTGTATTCCCTGAATATCAAGGTAAAAATTTTATAGAGCAACCTATAGGACAAGTTTGGCACGCATTTGTTAATGATAAACTCAATGCTATCCTTTCTAATAGTGCCTTTGCAAGAATAGTATTTGATCCTGGGACTACAGGTAAAACAGTTAGTGGTAATCTACAACCAGGAGGAGGTAAAGTTTTCATCGCTGGACTAGCAAAAGATCAAACAATGGAAGTTAAACTAGATGCTAGTTCTCAGGTGTTATTATCTATTTATTCTCCCTCTGGTAAAGTCACATTTTTAGAAGATTCTACGGTGCGGACTGTATCCAAAACATTACCAGAAACGGGATTTTATGAATTTGTCGTAGTTTCCACAGCTTCTAAATCTACAGATTATCAGTTAACGGTGACAGTAGAAAATCCCCCAGAACCTACTCCAGAACCTACTCCAGAACCCACTCCAGAACCTACTCCAGAACCCACTCCAGAACCCACTCCAGAACCCACTCCAGAACCCACTCCAGAACCCACAGAAACACCAGAATAGACAGAAGTTTGTAAACCGTAAAAAATTCCTTGATGCTTATGAGTGAAAAAATTCAGACCGAAAAAGACAAGTTACACGCAAGTAACAATATAGAAATAAATCAAGATATCGAAACTGAAAAAGTCCTATGTCCCCATTGTAAACGCACTGCTACAAATGGGATTAAATGTAAAGGAATTTGTGTGGCTGATAGTGATTATTAAGAATTGATAATTGATAATTGATAATTGTGGAAATTAGTGTGAGTAAGCTGTTGTGTAGCTAGATTGTATAATAGGGAATTAAGTAACTAAGTGATAAGCTGTTGTGCATTTAATTTGTATAAGTGGAACAGGCATCTTGCCTGTTAAACAAGAGTTTAAAATATTAGTCCTATACAATTTAGCTGTGTAACAGCTTATCATCCGAATGCTTCGCCCTGACTGTGGTCTAAAGACATGAAAACTGCTGTAATAACAAGGATGCTCCTGTTCTTTCAAATGACATAAGTGTTAATGAGAGAAATTTATAACCTATTATTGATGATTTTCTTCTTTTTTGCTGACTGCTAAATGCTGATAGCTGAATGCTTACAAATGAGTTAAGCGTGTAAATTTACTTGTTCTTGTAACCAAGAGTCCACAGGTTGTCCATCTTTACGTTTCAGTTCTATTTCTATTACCATCACTTCTTGAGAACCAGGAGGTGCAGGTTTTTTGTGAAAAAAAATCTCATATTCTAACGGGTTTTGATTATGTTCTTTTAACCAATCTTGCACTTTTGTTAAAGCAAAGAATGATTGTCCTTCCGCAAACATTCTGGTAATTTGCATTTGTAGGGTGTAAGGATTAATGCGCCCCATTGTTTACTCCCATTTTTTTACTTTTTTGGTATCTTCAACTATTATAATAGTTTTGTAGGTAAAATCAGGTATATTATGAACAACGATTTACTCGCTTTTTTTGCAGGTTTCGCTTTACTCATTACCTATCTCATCTTTTCTGCGCTAACGGAAATGGGTACTAAATTTCCTGGTAAAAGAGATAATAGGTGACAGGTTACAGGTTACAGGTTACAGTTATTAATGATTTAAAATTAGCTAAACTACCAATTTTAGAGAATGTCAAAAATACCAGATCCACAAAAAAATCACATCAAAATTGATCCAGCAACTTTGGTTTTAATAGGATCAGCTTTGATACTTTTACCTTTGTTGTTTGCTGGTTTTATGGGATGATCAATGAACTCGGTTTGCTTAGTTTATTCCATCGCTTCATTCACCGGGAAACGATCAATTAATTGCATTGCTCTTTGGGCATTTTGTCGTAAACTATCAGTAACAAAGGGAACATGAGGAATTTGTGATAATAAGTCTAGAGTACGGCGCAACAACCTAACTACATCACCTTCATCTAAAGTTGTATTAGCACAAAGTTGTAACCAGTCCATTCCTAACGCCCATTGTTCTACAACTGCAATGAGTTCAAATTCTAACCAAATAGGTAAAGCTACGTTATGACGGTGTTGAATTTGGAACAGTTTGCGACGAATACCCCGGAGTTTGGCTAAAGCGTCTGCTGTTTCGTTACTGAGGTTAAAACGTACCCGACTATCGGGGCGTGGTGTTTCTGTGACTAAAGATGCTACTGCTGCTGCTAAGTGATGGGGATCTAAATTATCTAGTTCACCACTGGCGATCGCCAATCCTAACCATAACTCATTTTCACCCCGAATTGCTGCGGCCATTTGTCCTAGTTCTGTGGGTGCTAAATTATCCAACCCGCCAAAGTGCTGTAATATCTGAATTAAATTCAGAAATTCTTCCCAGTGTTGCTGTGAGTGTTGTTTTACTTGTTCTTCTAACTCTTCTAGTTCCGCTTCTAATTCTACACACCGCGCTCGTTGTTTAAATATGTTGGCAATATTTCCTGATTTATGCAAGGGATGATTTTCTATTTGTGATTGTACTGCATTCACCCGACTCAGTTGAGCAGCTACTTCCGGTGTCATGTACATATATTCGCTCGGATCGGGTATACTCTGAGCGATCGCCTCTGTTGCTGCATTTCCCCGCACTGACTGACCCCGTTTTA
This sequence comes from Sphaerospermopsis kisseleviana CS-549, assembly GCF_028329225.1. Taxonomy (NCBI): domain Bacteria; kingdom Bacillati; phylum Cyanobacteriota; class Cyanophyceae; order Nostocales; family Aphanizomenonaceae; genus Sphaerospermopsis; species Sphaerospermopsis kisseleviana. Next base: position 6,171 of record NZ_JAQMTI010000176.1, read on the forward strand.
AACCTAGTTCATCAGGTGGTAAAATATCCTCTGGTACTTCTACTCTGGGCATCTCTGCATATAAATCAATTACATCTGCTGTTGTCGCTACATACCAGCGGTTATCCTGTCCTAAACAAACTAAGTAAGAAGTAGGTCCAATTTCAGGAGCTTTACCATATAATATAGCCGTTAACGGTAAAGTCGCTGTCATGTTTTTATCTTTTAAACTCAACAGCGTTCCTGTCACGGCAAAATCTAACATCATGGAAAGTTGCTCTTGTCTGTCTTCCCGTGCTTGTTCCTGTAGAGTTTTGAATATATGCCGTTCTACTTTTAAACGCTGCCGCAATTTTTCATAAAGTGCAATTTCATTTTCATCTACTGCGGCTAATTCTGCTTCAATTTTTGCTAACTCTGCTTTGATAGCTGCAATTTCATCATATTCTGGTTTTAAATACAAAGTTGCCATATACTGGCCAAAACTGCGTTCTATCAGTTCCTTTGCTTGTTCTAAGGTATGGGTTTGCAAGAGGTTTAACACCATCCCATAACTGGGAGTAAACTGACTCACCAAAGGATCTGGGGGAGATGTAGCTAAATAAGCAGCTTCTTTTGCACCTTCAAAGGGAGTTTGTAATGTCACAACGTGACCTTGTAAATCCATGCCCCGACGACCAGCACGCCCGGACATTTGCAAAAATTCCGAAGCTTTTAATAAACGATGTCCATTATCAGTGCGTTTAGAAAGGGTAGAAATAACTGTTGTTCGTGCTGGCATATTAATACCTGCTGCCAGAGTTTCCGTAGCAAAGACAACTTTAATTAAACCTTGTTGAAAAAGTTCTTCAACCAAAACTTTCCAAGCTGGTAAAATTCCCGCATGATGCGCCGCAATACCTCTGTACAGGGGTGCAATTTGTCCAGTACGTCCTGCTTCTGGATTACGGGCTAAAAAATCATCAATCTGCCTACGTAATATTTGGGATTCTTCATTATTGACTAACCATAAATCACCCACCTCAGCAACCGCTTTATCACAACCTCTGCGGCTGAAAATAAAGAAAATGGCAGGTAGCATATCCCGTTGTGCCAATTGACTGAGGGTATAAACTATACTTGGTGGTTCTGGACGATTACCTTTACCTCGTTCTCCTATACCCTTTTTACCACGTCTAATTAAACGTTGATTAATTTTAGTTTTGCTGTCATTGAGGAGGGGAAATAAACCTTTAGGGTTGCAAAAGTGAAATTCTAAAGGAACAGGGCGAAAATCAGAATAAATCAGGTCTGTGGGTCCATGAACACGATTTAACCAGTCTGTAAGTTGTTCACTATTCGCAACTGTAGCCGAAAGGGCGACCAGTTGGACTTCACGGGGACAGTAAATAATAGATTCTTCCCAGACAGTACCCCGTTGGCGATCGTTCATGTAGTGGCACTCATCGAGGACTACAGCCTCAACGTCTGTTAAAGAGATCCCGATTTGACCTATAGGTGTGCCATAAAGCATATTACGGAAAATCTCGGTAGTCATGACTATAATCGGTGCATCCCTGTTAATGGAAGCATCCCCGGTTAATAGACCGACCATATCAAATCCGAATTTTTCCCGAAAGTCGCGTAATTTTTGATTAGATAACGCCTTCAGGGGAGTGGTGTAAAATACACGCTTACCACGGGATAAAGCGCGATAAATAGCGTATTCCCCAACTAAAGTTTTACCCGATCCTGTGGGCGCACAGACAACCACTGAGCGGCCAGCATTGAGAGAGGCGATCGCATCTAGTTGGAATTGATCCAACTCAAAGGGAAAAATCAACCCTAAATTAATTTCTGAAGAGGGTGCGGTGTAGTTCACTCAATCATCTTTTGCATCCAGACTATCTACTATCATAACCTGATTGGGGAAGAGGTGATGAGTAATTGGTAATTGGTTATTGGTAATTGGTAATTGGTGGGTTGCGTAGTAGATTATTTATTCGTAAAACTACGCGATGTAAGTCATTGTAATTGCTCTAACCAAAAAGTATCATGTAAAATTCCCTTTATATCTTCAGCAAAAGGGTACTGATCAGGAAAATCGAAACCTTTATATTCTTGACGAACTCCTTCTAAAGCAACTTGCCAGCAATTTGGTAAAACTTCGTTAGCATAGCGTTTAAGACTGGGTGAATCATCAAAAATATCCTGAAGTTCTACGCGAAAATTACGAATTTCTACTTCCCAGTGATGAAATTCTTGAGGAAGTGGTAAATAACAGCGTTTAAGTAGATGTGCCAATAATTGTCTTAAAAAACTTCTCACTTTTTGGCGATCGCTTCTGCCCAAACTTTCAATCTCCTCAATTAAGTTTTCCCAGTCTACATTTTGATAGTTTTTTTCTTTCAATAGATTAACCGTTTCTTCAATCCAGAGAGCATAATCTGTTTTAGTTAGCATAGCATTTTCCCTTTTATTTAATTTTACACTTTTATCAATCATTTTACTGTTTCTGCAATTTTGCGTAAGACTCGACACACAGACTCTAATTCACTTTGGGTAGTTAGAGGTGCAAATACTCTTGATATGGCATACTGCTGATTTTGGACTTTGACAAAGACAATATCATCACCATTAGTTAACATTCCAAAAGTAGGCAAATCAGTATTCAGACTGGCTATTAAATAAGCAAGAGTTTGGGGTAATGCCGACCAAACTGATAACATGGTTTTTTTGGACTCTAAAACAATTATCCAAAGGCGATCTTTCAATACTAAAACATCTATTCGACCCTGTAGAGTTTCTTCGCTATCGGTTATTGTGATTTGTACAGATTCTTCAGCTTTGATGCGGAAAGGTGGATCGTATAATCCCGCAACGGTCAGCAATGGAGAGACGAGTAATAGCATCACTGTACTTTCCAATAAATGTCCACCGGAACGATGATAAATATAACGCTGCCAGAGAATTTCTAAGTTAGTGCGGTCATTATGGTTAATTTCAGGTAATTGATCATGCCATTCTGTAAAAAAATCCTGAGATTGACTGCGAGTTAAACCAAATCTTTTTTCTGCTTCAGCTATGGTGGTGATGGTTTCAGTAACGGCTAGTCCTTGCATGGTGGATTTTTTCGGTAGTTGTGATTATATTGTCACTGCAACTTTACCAACTTCTGTAGATGGTTCGGGTATGGGTTGTCCATCTTCTTTCAATACTTCCAGATACAATTCTAAATCAGCTACTCTGTTTCTTGTAGGGTATCATCACAAGCAACACATCCAAGTAAATCTTGAACATAAGCTTTTTTTACCCAAACTATATAGCCATCCAAATTAAAGTATGGGAAAATACGGTGGTTATCAGTATTTATTGATAAGCCTTGCACTATTTTCTTTATCACGAATGATTTAGGATTGCTACAGTGATGACCAACAACAACAAAACACAACTTGGATACTTTATAGATTTTGGACTCTGGAAAGATGCACTGGAACTAATAAATTTCCAAATAAAGCAAAAGAGAACTAATCGCCATTTTAATACTTTTAGCCTATTTTATTATGAAAAAATTGATGTAACTTGCCTAAATCATGCTGCAGAAGACTACTTCAATATAAAAATATCTAGTAGTCTTTTTTATGGTTTAAAAAAAGAGTTTTCTATTTTCTCATATGTTGTACCGAAGCCAGGACTTGGATTAAGGGATTATAAGTTTTTTACTTACCCAATGAGAGTAGTATATTATGCAGTTGGGCTATATTTACTTAAACTTTCACAGGAATTTGTAATTGAAACCTATAAACAAATTAAAAGTATTAATGCTTTTTACGGTGGCAACCTTAGTTATAAATCTGGCAAGCTTCAATTAAACTCTAAAAATATTTATTATCGTCATTTTCACGAACAATTTAAATCAATAATTAAAGAAGAAACTAAATCAGGTAATCAGGATAAAGTCATTTTAAAGCTTGATATTGAGAATTATTTTAATGAATTATCGGTTTCCCGACTACTTAATCTTCTAAGTAGTTTTATCAAGCCTAGTATTCAGGCTAATAGGGCGTATGATATTTTTACAAAAGAACAAATTATATCTCTATTTCAGTTTATATCTAATGGTAAATCTGGAATTCCTCAATCAGATAATAATATAATTTCCAGTTTCATTGGATATTTGTATTTAGTTTTTGGTGATCTGTTTATAGATGATATATTAAGAAAATATAAAGATATTATTGAATCGCATAGTATTATTAGATATACAGATGATATATACATTTCCATAACATTTAAGCCAAATATTAATCAAGAATATCAAGGTTTGTATATTCATTCAATTGCTTCTCAAATTGCTGAAATTTTATATAGCCAGCTTGGTCTTAAACTTAATCTAAAAACTAGGTTGTATCGCTTGTCGAAAAAGGAGGAAAAAGAAGAACTTCTTAAGAATATACGTAAATCATCTCCAAGTGATGAATATTTTAGCAATATCAAGGATGATGATGAGCAAGAAACAGAGGAAGTTAAAGAGGTTGCTGAAACACCTCAAGATAAGCTAAATAAGATATTTAAAGAGCTAAGAAAGATCAAGAAATCTAGAGTTGAGGATTATTTTATAAGAGGTAATTCAGCACAAGAGGAAATTCTTCAAGAGGTATTTGACAAAAGTGTAGAGCAAATACTTGATAAACCAGCCAACAAAAGGAAGATTAAAAACATCTTCAAAAAATTTAATTTTGATCTGGTTAAAGTCCAACCACTCGAAATACTAATTATATTGTTAAAGGATGAAACTGCAACTAATGAATTCAGGAATTTTTGTTTGGATAAAACTATTATCACTACGGGAGATGCCGACTTAATTATTAAATTTCTATGTCAAACCAATTTTGATGACGAAAATCAAAATCTTCTTCAGAAACTTCGACAGAATGTTCATATGAGTAATATTGTTGATGTTTTCCTTAAAAAAGAACTTAATTGCAATAAACCTGGATACTATAATTTAGCTTGTATGCAGATGAAAAAGCTTTCAGAGATGCCGGATGTATTAGAGCAAACTCGACTGAGAATTTTAAGTGAGAGAAATACATCCTATTCGGTTGCTCTTAATCATTTAGTTAATGAAATCCATGCTGTTTGTATCAAACAGGAAAAAGCAAATAAAAAAGATTACGATGTTAACAATGTAGTCAAATTTTTGCAATCGCAAGGCATTCGACATGAAATATGTATAAAAATAAGAAACTTATTTGATCGCAGAAACTCTAATAGTGTGTCTCATCCTGGTTCTGATGGGAGCCTTGCTTGGGAAGTTACAAAAGAAGAATATCTAGATTATTATGAGTATGTTGGGCAATGTTTAGATGTTATTTTATAACCCACCTTCCGCACCCCCAGATGTCACAATTGGTAATTTCGGATTTTTGAATACTTCAAAGGATGGTTTTTATACAAAAATGCAGAAATTTTAGATAGCGATTGCCTACGGCACTGACGTAGCCAATCGCCAATATCAAATCTCCAAACAAGCAATTTTTAGTTATGTGACAGTTCAGGGTGCGGAATGTGGGTTAAAAAGTTAGTGCGATCGCAAATTTTATAGAGTCCGTTAATGAATCCCTTACAAGTGCTTGCAGATTTTGCTGCTTACTTAGCAAATGCTGAAAGTGAAGCTGCCACTCAAGAACTTTTGGCAATTCCTGGTTTGCTAGAACGAGTGAAGCAAAATCAAACCACCCCTAAAACCCATTACACAAACTGGAGAAACCTTCGATCTGATGTATGAAGCTCTGCTAATAATTGCATGAAAATATTGATTGATATAAACCTTTGCGCCTTTGCTCCTTTGCGTCTTTGCGCGAAACTTCCCTAAAATTGAACTTTAAATTAATTGATCACCCTTTCCCCAACTCCTGAGAACGATAAGCAGCAGCTTTCACCGCTTCAATTAAAGCAGAACGAAAACCAGCTTTTTCCAACTCGCTGACCCCAGCAATAGTCGTTCCCCCAGGACTGGTAACTCTATCTTTCAACTCTGCGGGATGAATTTTACTTTCTTCTATAAGTTTTGCCGTTCCCAAAACCGTGTGTAAAGCCAACTGTTTAGCCACTGCCCTGGGTAAACCCGCAGCCACGCCCCCATCAGATAAAGCTTCAATCATCAACGCTACATAAGCCGGACCACTACCAGATAAACCTGTCACTGCATCCATCAGCGTTTCTGGAACTTCCACCACTTCCCCCACCGCCGTAAAAATTTCCTTAGCTGTTGCTTGATGACTGGCATGAACGTAAGCACCCGTACAAATAGCCGTCATTCCTGCACCCACTGTAGCCGGGGTATTAGGCATAGCGCGAATAACTGGCAGTTGGGGAAAAGCCGCTTCTAGCTGTTTTAAAGACACACCCGCCAAAATAGAAATAATTAGAGGTGTATTTTTTATAGGTAAAATATCTGCTAATTCTTGAGCGATCGCACTAAATACCTGGGGCTTAACCGCCAACATCACCGCCTCTTGAGCTTGAGATAACACCAAACAATTATCCGTCGTTACAGCTACCCCATATTGCTGCTGTAAAAAACTCCGGCGAGACTCTTGGGGTTCACTCACTATAACTTCTGAACCTTGATAAATGCCCCGTGCAATAAGGCGGGATAATAGAGCTTCTCCCATTACCCCGCCACCAACTAAACCAAATTTAATAGTCATTTAGTTATTTAGTCATTAATCATCATTGATTAGTCATTTGCCTTGAACCTGACAAACGACTAACTTTAACTTCATTATTGTGCCATGCGGTTAGGTTCGCTACCCCAAGTGGCAGTAGTACCTGTAGGACGAACGGGACGTACTGGTGGTTGGGGTACTTCATGTAAAAATCCGCCTTGAGTGCTGACTTGCACACAACTGGGTGTAAACAAAAAGATACTTTCGCCAATCCGTTCTTGATGTCCATCTAGAGCATAAGTACCACCGGCAACAAAATCAACTGCCCGTTGAGCTTGATCCGGGTCCATAATCGTCAAGTTTAATACTACAGACTTACGTTCACGTAATGCTTGAATTGCCTGAGGCATTTCTTCAAAAGTGCGAGGTTCAAGGACTAAAACTTCAGAAATTCCATTAATTGCGCCTGGCATACCAATCACATTACTCATAGGCTTTGATCCTGCTGCTGCTTCTTCTTCTCCCATTGTAGAGGAGTTTTCACGCCAACGTCGATTAGCAGCTGGGGTTTCTTGTGGAGCAGGTTGAGGATTTTCTTGCTGATACAGATTTTGGTAGGTGTCGGTATCTGGTTCTTCCTCGTAATATTCGTATTCTACCTGCTCGTTCAAGCCCACAAAATCCCTTAGTTTAGAAAATATGTTGTTCATTATCTACGCTCCCAGTGGAAATTACCTTAATTGATCCAGATTTAAATTGTGGTAGCCCTAGTAAGTGCTGCTGCTTTGAGCAATTTTATTGCTATTTGTATTTTCTAGTACAGGTTTTCATGAACAAAAGACTGTTCTAGAAAGAACTTTATATTGACATAACAATGAGTTAAAATTATATCCTAAAGATGGAGTTATGCAAAGTTCTTTACCTATAGTTTTGTCTTAGTATTTACATTTGTCAAGTATATAAATCTAGCTACTTGGTTTTCCCCAATAGGCACTGACGCAATTGTCAGTGCTGAGTTGTTTAAGATACAGTCTTATCTGGTGAGATGTGGGAAATTTGGGAGCGATGCCCAAACAAAATAGTCCCTAATCTGACCATTGTTGCACCTCCTTGGATTGCCAATTGATAATCCCCAGACATACCCATAGATAGATGCTGCATTGTGATATTACTCCATGGTTGTGAGGCAATTTCTTGGGCAAGTTTATAGGTATGTTTAAACACATTCAAAATTTCCCCCTCATCCAAACCCAGAGGCGGAATTGTCATCAAACCTTGAATTTGCAAATTTTGACATTGATCAAGTGCTGGCAAGTCTGCTAATAGTTCTGGGATGATCCAACCAGACTTGTGAGGATCAGGGAGAATTTTGACTTGTAGGCAAACCAGGGGACTCACTCCTAGCTGTTGCGCCAGGGTATCTAGACGCTGGGCTAGATGTAGATTATCTACAGAGTGAATCCAATTAAATAATTCCAGAGCTTTTTTAGCTTTGTTACTTTGTAAATGTCCAATGAAGTGCCAAGTAATATCTGGCAGATCCTGTAACTCCTGTTGTTTACTGGCAGCTTCTTGGATGCGACTTTCACCAAAATCACGAATGCCCGCGCTGTATGCTTCCCGCATCAGTTCGGTTGGTACTTGCTTACTAACAGCAATTAACCGCACTGAAGGCGGAAGTTCAGCACGAATGGTAGCAATACGTTCACTAATTGAACTTGTCATTGGAATGTGCGTTGGAAAACACTCTGAAGCTGATCGTACTCCTGTGGCTTGCCACTGCGACGCAAAGTACGCAAACGATTTTCCAGCATCATTCTGGCTTCAGTCCGGCCAATAGACTGAAATTTAATACCTTTAACGTCATTTGTTACCAAAAAAAATAAGCGTTGGGCATATAGTGTAGTAAACAGATCCTGGTTATCATCAACCATACAGATCCTATATAGTAAACCCCACGTTGGATGATTGATGTAAGTTTCTGAGTAGTCTGGATTCATTTAATAGTCAAGGTTGGGAGTATATATTCTTTTTTCGCAGTCTCACACAGTCATTCCGACGATAATAAGCAGTCTTCGTCCAGAATTTTTTTTGGCTGACAATGCGAAACTGTGGATCAGTTATCAGTTATCAATTATCAGTTATCGCCATTGACTGTTAACTGTTTGCTGTTAACTGCCTCCTGCCTCCTGCCTCCTATGAAGTTCCTCAGAGTGAAAACCAGCTTTTGGACTTCTCGTTGCATGAGCTTGTTTCCATCCTGCCATAATTCTCGCTTTATAGCGCAAATCTCAGCCGATGATGTTGTTCTGGCTAGGGTGGGGTTAGTAGCTAGTGACTGTTTTCTTAAAAATAGGACTTATGCAAGATTGGACTCAAAACCTGATTCTGACGTAGGGGTAATTCATGAATTACCCCTACTTTCATTCTGTTTTGCGTAAGTCCTAAATCACTTGCGATATAACTTGTGTGTGCAGAAATCCGCAAATTCTTTTCCCCCTGCTCCCTGCTCCCTGCTCCCTGCTCCCTGCCTCCTGCCTTCTGCCTTCTGCCCCTGATCTTTTTAGGTGGTAATTAATTTGGCAGCAACCATGAGTTCAGGTACATTAATCACACCCCGGAAGAAAAAATCGCTGAGAAGTTGCCAGCCTCTGAAAGTGAAAAACTGTTGCCGTAGGGTTGGTATGGCTGCTGGATAAAGCTGTCGCCACAGTAGAAGATCCCCACGAGTCAGACACCAATCATCACAACGGTATCGGTCTACAGAAAAATTCGCGTTTTCAAGTAGTGTAAATATATCTTCTTGACTAAAAGCATGGAGGTGATAGGGATCTATATGTCGGGTTTCACCAAGTGGTGCTGACAGCAGTAAGTCACCTCCAGGAATTATCAAACTGCAAAGATGATCTAGAAATTTTGCAGGATGGGGTAGGTGTTCTATCGTCTCGAAAGAAACAATCACGTCGAATTGCTGTGGCCACTCAAAGGTAAGAGCATCAGCACAGACAAATTCTACATTGTTTTCTTGATAGTGGTTTCTGGCATATTCTATGGTTTTTGGGCAGATATCTACCCCGACGACAGCGATCGCCCCTGCAAGACGAAGCATCTGACTACCGTATCCTGTACCACAGGAGATATCCAAAACTCGTTTACCTTGTACATAACTTGCCGCAGTTTCGTACCGTCGCAGGTGAATTTCAAAAAGTTTTTGACTTGCTGGATCGCTGGGTATTTGTTTGGGAATTAGACGTTCCCAAGTGAAGGGAAGACTATCTAAAGTTGTTACCGATTGACTGGGAAGATTGTGTTTATATTTCATAATTTTTAACCCATTTTAACCCATCTGATCTAAGGTTTTCAAGTCCAATGTTTGCAGCCATTTCTGTGTGCGTCGCAGTCCTTCGTCTAGGTCAATTTTTGGTTGATAATTTAATACACTTTGTGCTTTAGCAATGGAATAAGCATGGGGACGGGTGATAAAATCTAAAGCTTCCGGTAAAATATCAGGTTTCTTACCAATCAGTTTTAGCCCTTGATGGCGCAGTTGCAGCAGAAGTTTGAGTTCATTTTTAGGGAGAGAAAGGGGTGCAGGTAAATCTGCAATTTCCGCCAACCGTGTAAAATATTCTTTCCAAGAAGTTTCTTGTCCGTCAGTAATGTTAAATATCTCTCCAGATGCTTCTTTTTCTATGGCTAGAAATATAGCATCAATGAGATTGTCTATATATAAATGGTTAATTACTCCCTGCCCATTGTTGGCTAACCTAAATATTTTTTGGCGCATCAATTGTAGTGGTCGCACTACCCAGGGATAGCTTCCTGGTCCGTAAACATCTCCTGGTCTGAGAATGATAATGTTAAAATCTGGGGGGAAATTAAGTTGCAAAAGTGCGTTTTCGCTTTCTATTTTTGTCTGACAATAGGGATGATTTTCGGCAAAAATTGGATCAGCTTCGGTGACATGATCAGGATAATTAAAACCGTAAACAAGAACACTGGAAAGATGAACAAAGGTTTTCACACCTGCATTGTGAGCAGCTTTGGCCATGTTAACAGTTCCGCCCACATTTACCTCACGAAAATGCTGGAGTGCTCCATGTTCTTTGACAATGGCTGCTGTATGCAAAACAATATCAACTCCTTGGCAAGCTTTTTGTACAGTCGCAGGATCAGTTACACTGCCAATCATGACATCAGCGCCTAATTTTTGGGCTTTTTTAGCTTTTATTTGGGAATGTTGCAGCCCACGAACTTTCAAACCTTTTGCTAGGGCTATTTCGGTGGTACGTAAGCCGATAAACCCACCGATTCCAGAAATAAGAAGTGTTTTTCCACAGAGGTTCATAGCAATGATTATAAGTGGGTCGGCGTAAAAAAAAATGAAACAATTATCAATTCTCAATTCTCAATTATCAATTGATAAGAATGGTGCTATTTGTTCGGGTTTAGAGTAATATTGCATTTTCAGCAAATTCATTTTTTATTCCTCTATACACCTGACTCAATTTATGGGAAAACGTCGCTAATAAATGAGATGCAACTATTTTATAAGGATAAGGATAATCTGCTTTTGGTTTAATACACTCCCAATGAATCTCAATTTCTGGTATATTGAGGCATTTTGTAAAAGATTGAGTTGCACGATTCACATCTCCGTAATGTGAGTAATAAACTATCAGTAAACGTTTCATTAATTTTTAAATCGAGCATTTTTTGTTGAAAGATTGAAAGAAAAGTTACTTTTGCAAAACATAACAAAGGTATTCTTGATCTCCGGTTTTAAATGCTTCATACATGGGAGTTCCTTGGCATCCAGCAAACCAGTTGGCGACTATGTGTAAGTATTTAGGAATATACTGGTTAATTGTTTTTAGTTTTCTTTCATTTTCTAAATCCATAGCTTTGAGAATATTAGGGGTTATTATTTCCGATTTTAATATTTTAAAGCCAGTATTTTTTAATGATATGGTTGTTTTTTCAATGTCTTTTCTTGGGCGAAAATCAGTAAATAAAAAGTAACCATTTGGGCGTAGAATTCTAAAAGATTCAGCGAAAAAACTTTCAGGTGAACCGTAACAATGTGACGATTCAACATTAACGACCACATCAAAGGAACAATCATTAAATGGTAGAGATTCTGCATCTCCGAGTTGAAAATTTAGTTGGGGAACAGAATTTGCTTTTTGACAGAATGCTATATTGCTTTTGGAAAAATCAACCCCGGTCATTGTTTTTGGTTGTAAATAACGCATAATATATGAAGAACCACCACCACGTCCACATCCTACTTCAATAACATCCAATTCTTGCAGTGAGATAGCCTTGGCAACATGATGATAAAGTTGAAGACAATAACGTTCTTCTTCTTCAGATGGGTTCAATTCTAACTGTTTGGTATTCGGTTCTACATCTGCATAACCATAGTTGATAAAAGTAATTTTTATGTTGCTATAATTAGCTGTGAAAAGGTTATACCATCCTTTCCAAAACAATCTTCTCAAGGGATAGTGATTAGGGCGGGATATAAAGTTATTTAACAAGTTTTCAGGCAGAGAAGTGAAATTACTCAACATCTTGAAATCCCAAGTAATAGGTGATTAAAATGAACAGGTTTCAAGTGAATTTAGCTTGAAATCAAGGCAGCATCCCAAATGTGTAAATTTATTTTTATCTATGGAAATAATATGCACTAATATCCTGATATGATTGTTCGCGTAGCGTGCCGGAGGCATTACCGCAAAGGGCGCAAAGAACGCAAAGGTAAGAGAGTTTCAGAGATTTTTTGGTGTGGCTGTGTTGATTTTTTTCAAAGTTGGGATACTCCCTAAATCAATTTTTGGATATCAGTTTTTTTCAACCATTCATGAGTACGACGCATTCCTTCAGTCAAATCAATTTTTGGTTGATAACCCAACATAGTTTTAGCTTTAGCGATAGAATAGGCATAAGGACGAGTGATAAAATCTAAAGATTCTGGCAGAATATCGGCTTTTTTTCGTAACAGTTTTTGACCTTGGTAACGCACTTGCAACAATAATTTCATTTCATCTTTGGGTAGAGAAATAAAAGCTGGTAAATTTTCTATTGCAGCTAATTTTGTAAAATACTCTTTCCAAGAAGTTTCTTGTCCATCTGTGATATTAAATATTTCTCCAGATATTTCTCCCGATGGTTCTTTTTCAACTGCCAAAAAAATAGCATCAATGAGGTTATCTATATAGAGATGATTACTTACACCTTTACCATCATTGGCATAAGCAAATAAATTTTGACGCATCAATAAAAGTGGACGCACTACCCAGGGAATACAACCCGGACCGTAAACATCACCAGCGCGGATAATAATAATATTAAAATCTGGCGGTGCGTTCAATCGTAAAAGTGCAGATTCTGCTTCTATTTTCGTTTGACAATAGGGGTTATTTTCTCCACAAAGCAATTCTGATTCTGTCACTTGATGAGGATAGTTAAAACCATAAACTAGGACACTGGAAAGATGCACAAAAATTTTCACACCAGCATCTTTGGCGGCTTTTGCGATATTCATTGTACCACCAACATTTATTTCCCGAAATTTATTGATATCGCCTGTTTCTGCTGCTAATTGTTCGGTATGAAAAACAATATCTACTGCTTGACAAAGTTTTTGGGCAATGGCAAAATCCGTGATGTTACCAAACAATAAATCAATATCCAAATTATTGGTATTTTTTCTGTTCACAGAAGTTTGTAAACCACGAACTTTCATTCTCCGTTCTAAAGCTAATTCAGCAGCACGTAAACCAATAAAGTTATCTATTCCCGTAATCAGTAATGTTTTGGAATTGATGTTCATAATTCTCACAAATTACTCAATTTTTTCACTAGGGAGATTAATAACCCAATTACCTATTCCCTGTTCCCTGTTCCCTGTTCCCTATTCCCTATGAATGATGAATTGATTTTTACTACTTATATTTGCTTTGAGAGCAGCAAAATGTTGTCCACCTAATTCAATTTGTTCTGCTACACATCCATTTTTTAATCTATCAACTAAATAGTCCATATCACGAGCAATAAAATTTGTGCCATGATCTGGTTCTATTAAACTAAGTAATTTGATATTTTTTGTTGGTTGATTAGCTAAGTTAGAAAAACCTAAAAAATTAAACACTCCTGATTCATAAGTTCCACAGGGTACAGAAGGATTATCAACACCAAAACAATATTCATTTTCTTGAAACCAATCATAAGCAGGATAGCCATGAAAGTGAACAATTGGCGCACCATTTGCAATTAATTCTGGTGTATATAAAGCCGCACCTAGAGTAATTGCCAGCATGACATAGATATCATAGGAAGGTTTGATATCTAGTGTATTTGACTGATTGCCTAGTGGTAATTGCAGATGTAAATTATTTTTTAAACCGATGCGAAGGATATCTTTTTCAAGATTTAAGTCTGTTTTATTAGCACCGGAACGAGAACTAAGTAACCAAATATCGGGGATTTGTTTAAATACATATTCTCCAGCAATGAGGATTTTAATATAACGTCTACCTGCTTCATTTGTACGAATTTCATTACTACTAAATCCACCAACAGGTAATAGGTTTTCCCATTCAGCAGCAGTTATTTCTGGTTTTCCTACATAATAAGGTGGTTCTGCATAAGCGACAAAACCATAAGAAACTCCCGTTCTACCATTGACGATGACATTAACAATATCTCTGTGGGACTTTCTTTTAATAACTTCCGCTAATTTAAAACCTGGTGGAAATAAACCAGTTGATGCTAGTTCTTGACCTAGTTTCACCAATTTATGAGTATAGCTAGATATATAAGGATTATATTCTCCGATTTCAAATCTATTCATTAACAGGGGAGCGATGGGAACAAAAACTTTAGGAATCAGAGATTTGGAAATAAAATTATCTATTTCTGTTCTCTCGAAAATAGAATCTGATAGATTCATATTGAGAATGGAAATTTTATCATTAGATACGCCAATGACAATTTCGGAAAATGTTTTAATGAGTGTATTGATGCCAATGCTAATTTTGTCTTGATACTTGGTTAAAGGATTTACAAACTCCTCATCTAGTTCACCAATAATGATCACTTGAGTATTTGTGGGATCTTCCACATATTTAGCTGCATGATCTTCCGCCCAACTACTTAATTTAGCGATTTGAACAACAGACAGTCTTTGCTGATTTACTAGCCAGGGATAAGATAAACTATAAAAATTTTCGGCTATAAATATTCCTAATTTTCTCAACCATGAGTTAGGTCGTTCTACATCTATGACTGCATCAATTTCTGCTCGTACACCCTTGATTTTTAAAGAATAATTCCAATTAACTAAAGGAATTTTAATATCATAGAAAATTTCCGTGGTTGCTTCTTGCCAAGGGATAACAGTAACACCCAAGTTTTTTAATTTAATTGCTAATTCTTGGCGGAATTTAATAATTATTTGATTATGATAACCATGAGGTAAAGGTCTAAATGTCACACTGAGATTTTGAGCCATCATTTGTGGATTAATAATTGGTGGCTGATATCCTATAGGTGATTCACCTGTAAAACCACCTATTAACCTGCCAATAGTTTGTAAACTAATTCCTTGAATCAGAGGTTCAGAAGCTGATTTTGTAGCGATATTCATTTCTTGTAATAATGCCAAAATATCTCCTTTATATGTGGCTATTTCCGCTTGTATTTCTGGTGTAATTACTCCTTTAGGAGAACGAATATTTAATTTGCTATTTTCAACCCAAAATTCCACGCCTTGTTGAGTGAGTTTCGCTAAAATTTCGGATGCGTTCATGACTAAATCTCCCAGGTTTTAACGAACTAAAAAGCATAAGGAAAAGAAGACACTCCGCTGAATGATGTTTCCTCTATTCGTGCGAAGTGTCAGTCTTAGAGGAGGAAAAACTTGAAAATTTGTAAGTATTCAGCTATTAGCCATCAGCAATCAGCTAACATCAAAGAATTGCCAATTTATTCGTGTCTTTATTTGTGTCGTGTTAATTTGCGAAAAATGCTGGAAATTACAAGCTAAATTCTTACAAAAATGTTTATGTATTGTTTAAATCTGCAAAATTTCTGAGTCTGAATTTTCTAATTCTTCAGCTAATCTCTGTGCCAATTCTTCAATGGTGGGATAATACCACAAATGGATTAGAGATAATTTAAATCCCAGAAATTTCTCAGCTTTACTCGCAAGTATTATGGCTTGAGATGAATCTAAACCGTAGCTATCTAACGGTTCTCTAATATCAATTTCCTCTGGGTTAAGTCCCAATATGTGGGAAATATTATCTATTAGCCAAGCTTGAATATCTGCGGTGTTAAAGGCTGTTTTTACAGGGTGTTGATAAAGATTTTCGCTCATTTATTTATGCACCTCTAATTTTTGCAGTATTGGATGATAAATGAAGGATGTAACAGACAACTTGATTTACCATATCTTCCATTGTCTCCCGACTAATTGAAGGTTGAGAAAAAACAAAGTTTAACAGCATTTTGCCTTGAAAAGTTGCCACATGAATCACAAACATACCTGCATATAAAGAATGAGAACCTGCAAAACTGATCTCTTCTAGTTCTAATTCACCATAGGATTTGGGAATGTTTACCTTGCCAATATTAGATACTGAAACTGTAGCTGCTACTTGTTGAGGAAAGATAAAACAAAACTTGGTTAGATACTTAGCCAGTAATACCATATTAAAAATATCACCGTGCTTAATTCCCGATTCTAAATTTTGTTTTACTTCCCTTGCTAATTCCCAAAAAGATGTATTTTTGTTTATGGTGTGAAACCCCATCAGAGATGTAGCTAAAACAGCTAAGTTTTCCTTATTAATTGCAGGTTGCAAACGTCTGCGTAAATCAAGATAAGA
Source organism: Sphaerospermopsis kisseleviana CS-549 (assembly GCF_028329225.1). Classification (NCBI taxonomy): domain Bacteria; kingdom Bacillati; phylum Cyanobacteriota; class Cyanophyceae; order Nostocales; family Aphanizomenonaceae; genus Sphaerospermopsis; species Sphaerospermopsis kisseleviana. Next base: position 22,699 of record NZ_JAQMTI010000176.1, read on the forward strand.
TAGACAATTCATGCAGACACTTTTTTGATTTGGTTTGATAATTTTTCTAGCTACTGTCAACATTAGTAAGGCACATAAAGCACTGTTGACTGTGGTATTTTCTAGCTTACATTGAGCAATAAAGTTTTCAGTTGCATCTGCAAAAATTTGTTTATGGATAATTGCACAATTCCGTTGATAAATAGGTACATACTTTTCAAAATTTAATGTTTTTGGTTGTTTCCAAAACTTTTGCCATCCAATTTTTAACAATAATAAAAATCTGCTTGTATTCCCTCTCCAACCTTGTGTATATTTGGGTAGTAGTTTTTCAATGGGTGGTAGTTGTTCTAAGGGGGTAAATTCTTGAATGGTATCACCAGATGTAAGTTTTTGGTAATAAGTGAAAATTTCTGAATGCAGTTGAATACTGGATAAACCATCAGAAATTGCATGGTGCAAGGTGGAAATTAGATAATTAATTTTTGGCTTATCCTTGATAGTAACTATGACAACTCTCATTAGACATTTGCTACTATCAATTACCTGATTCATTTCTTGATTAACAACTTCTTGCCATTGTTCCTCATCTAAATTTATAACTGTTTGCAAAGGGATTTTTTCTGTACCTATGGGTTGAAAATAAAAACGATTTTGAGAATGGATAATGCGAGAATTTAGACTAGGATGGCGATATTGAATAATATCTAAAGCTTGTCTGATAACTGCTTCTTGGAGGTTGCCGTTAATGCGACTAATAGTAACTAAATTCCAGGTTTTAGCACGGCTATTGAGGATTTCCATTGTTGCTTCCAGACTGCTTAATTCTCTGTTGTCTGGCATAGTCATAATTTTTCTGGAAAATATTGACTGTATTCATCTGGAATTTGTAGTCCTTGGATTTTTAAGTTTTGGATGCGATATAAAAATGTTGCTCCTGTCATAATGTGTTCAGCAACTTCTACTACTTGGCGATTTTTTGGTTCAGCTAAGTATGAACCTCTCACCCAATCATTAAAGCTACCCATTGCCGGTCCACACCAAATTTGATAGTCAATTTCTCGACCTTTTTCTCCACTGTTAGACCACCGAGAAGATAGTCCTAAATACCAACGGAAAATTAGAGCCATTTTCAGTTTAGGATTACTTGCTGCTTTGGTTAATTTATCTGGGTTGCGTTGGGATAAATAATTAACTGTTTCTTGCCAAACTTCTTGCACAGGCTTTTTCAAAATTTGCTTTTCTAATTTCTCTTTCTCTGCGAGGGTAATTTCTTCAATTGAATTGTAATTTTTGTATAATTCATATAGTTTTTGAGCGCGGAGAGGAAAGAGTGTACCACGTTTGAGAACTTGTAATTTTACACCCATTTCAAACATATCTGCGGCGGGTGCCATCATCACATCAGCCATTTCGGCTTGAGCTAATAATTCTTTGGTATATTCAGAAGTTCCGGCTTCAATACAAGATTGATTTATAGAACCGGTAACAACATAAGCAGCACCCATAATAAAGGCAGCTAAGGCTGATTTTGGTGTGGAAATTCCGCCAGCTACGCCAATTCTGACGGGGTTTTCATATCTGTATTTATTTTGAATTTCATCTCGTAATTCTAAGATGGAAGGTAATAAACATATCAGGGGACGATTATCTGTATGACCTCCAGAATCTGCTTCTACTGTAATATCATCAGCCATAGGAATTTGGCTGGCAAGATTGGCTTGTAATTCACTAATTAAACCTTGTTCAACTAATTGTTTAAGGATTTTTGTAGGTGCAGGTTGCAAAAATTTAGTGGCAACTTCACGGCGAGAAACTTTGGCGATGACTTTATTTTTGATTTGGATTTGATTGGCTGAATTTAAACTTAATCCTGCGGCTCGATAATAAACAATGTTGTCAGTTAAATCTAAAAATGCAGATGCTTCAACAATTCTGACTTGATGTTTGAGATATAAATTAATGCTAAGACGTTCAATTGCTGGTTCACTGGGACTATGGAGTAAGTTAAAAGCGTAAGGTTTTTGATTTAAGGCTTGCTGAATTTTGTTAATAGCACTCTCGACACGGGAAGGGGATAAACCTCCTGCACCAAAGACACTTAAAATTCTTTGTTTACCTAGTGCAATTACCATTTCTTCTGATGCTATTCCTTGAGCCATTGCCCCAGTCATATAGGCATATTTTACACCATAAAAATCGAGGAAACTTGTATCACCTAGTTGTTGAATTGCTAAGGGTGGAACAGCCATTAACATTTCCATCTGGGCTGTTTTACCATTATTGACATGAGATAAATTACCTTCGTTTGTGATGCCAATTATCCCTTCATTTCTAACTATATAACATGGTTTTTCTAAATTCCTCAGTTTTAATTTAATTTGTTCTGCATCAAAGGAAACATTGTTAAAATTACCTTGCCAATTTTGATGATGGTTGATGAATAAGTTAGAAAACTGGAGATTATTTTCTTGATTCGATCTATTTTCTGTATTGTACATTTGAGTCAACCTCTTAACATCTAATTTGGTTTTGGGAACTCCGAAAAATCAATTATCCAATTAATTGATATCATCTAAACTTCCTGCACCTGATCCCTTTATCTATTAGTAAATTCCCTTATTTGGGCGGGCAAGATGCCCACCCCACACATACACCACAAATACAGGTTATTTAATTTTTGCTCTTTGTTCAACTATCTTTTTGTAAATGCCTATTTTTTGTTGAATTAAACAATTGATTTGCTGTAATGATGCTTGGCGTGATTTTAATAAAAAACTGTGAGCTTTATTCATGAGTGCATTGTTATCACTCAATTTTTGATAGTGCAGATTAGAGGGATGATGGGTGATAGATTTTAAATCTTCCAGAGAAATTAAAGGCGGATTTTGGAAATTACTGTTGGGTTCTAATTGAATTTGAGTTTGACTATTTACCCCAGAAAGAGAATACAAGCGTGATAAATCTAATTCAACTTGATGGCTGACGAGTTTGGCTAATCCTCTAATAATTGAAGTATGATCATCTACTCCCCTTCTATTCATAGATACAGCGAGGTGTTCTTTTTCTTTGAGGGTTGAATTTATCCAGCGGGTACAATTGCTACCAACTCCTACTTCAATAAATATTCTGATGTTGTCATTGTAGACGCGGTTAATTAAACGGGGAAAATCAAGTTGTTGACAGAGACTTTTAGCAATGTTATGTCCTATAGTTTGACTATCAATTGTAATTGGTTCGTAATTTGCAGCAGAATAAAAAGTAGATTCTGGTATATTTTGAATCGGCAATGTGTTAATTTTAGCAAGTTCATTGTACTCTGATTCCATTGGTTGACAATGAATTACATGATTTATTGATGTAGGGAAAGCATCACATTTGAGGTTTTCAATGACTCGTTTACAAGCTTGTGTTTCTCCAGCAATTACAACTTCTTCCGGTGTGTTAATTAATGGGATATACACACGGTTTTCATGTTTGATTGCTTCCTTCACTTCGGAAACTGGACATATCAGAATGTAGTTACTCCAAAATTCTGGAACATTGCTATTTAACGGTATCCCCCAAGCTTGACGAACTGCATTTTTTTGTCCTGATAGTTGGGTTTTAAATAAAGGAGATGAGTTCAAGTAATCACTGGTACTTTTAAAGCTAGTCCAAATACCTTGGGCTAACATCATACTGGTTTCACCAAGACTGTAGCCAAAAGCGCATTGAGATTGAATTTGAAAATAATTTTTGAGAATTGCTGTCATTAGTCCAGCAATGCCAACTTCTGCCTCCAGCATTGTTACTGGGTCATCTATTAATTGTTGTTCTATGACTTCTAATTGTCTTTTTGCAAGTTTATTGATGCTGCGGGGATAAATTGTTTTTTCAATCTTAGCAACTCGTTCATAGACGTTGTTAATTACTGGATCGTCATAAATTTTCGGAAATAGTCGGAAGAGGTTGCGACCTATACCAAGATAAGATGTGAAAGAGCCGGGATAAACGAAAGCAACTTTACCTTTTTTTCCCTGTGGTTTGGCTGTAAAATAACTGCCAAGAGGAGTTTGCCAATCTTTGCCAGTCTCAAAGGCAATTTTAACACCTTGAATTGCCCGATCTATTTCTATTGTTAATTCTTCTTGATTACGTGCTAAGATTGCTATGGTATAACTGGCATTTTGATAGTTTTGAATTTGATGTTTTTGAAATTCTCTAAATGTTTGGTTAGCTAGTTGGGATAAAGTAGGATAATTTTGGAGATTTTTTTGTAGTGTGAAAATTTCGTCTAGGAGTGAGGATTGATTTTTGGCAGCTATAGCAAATAAATAATAAGGCATTTGTTCTAAATATTTACTGCTGCGTTCTATTTGACTGGTATCTTCTGACAAAATTAAATGTACATAACTGCCATCAGCTTCCATGCTATTAATAGCAGCTATTCTTCTATTCACACCTGATTCTAAAAACCAAGGTTTAGATTCTGTGGCAACATAAAAGGGACTACCACGCCAAATATCTGGTTTTTTGACTCCAGTCCATTGAGGAACTGCGGGAATGTAGCGATGATATAAACAAAGTGCTGTTTTAATTAAGCTGATAATTCCTGATGCAGTGTGAGTGTCACCAATGTTAGCCTTAACGCTACCTAAAGCACAATGTAAATTGGTTTTTCCTGTTCTATAAGCTGTGATTAAACCTTGAATTTCTGCATCATCTTGTTGGGGAATTCCACTAGCATAAACTTCCAGATAACCAATATCTTTGGCTTCAATTTCTGCCAAAGAAAAAGCTGTTTGACAAGCTTGGGTGACAGTTTCTGGTTGATATGGAGAATTTTGCAATACACTTAAAGCATCAATTACTGCATATATGCAATTATTCTCTTCTCTGGCTACATCATGAAGTTGCAATACTACTGCTGCTGCACCTTCTCCTGTTAAAGTTTCATGAGCGTTTCGGTCATAACTGAGGGTCTGTATATCTATGCGGTGATTTTCCTGTTTAGCAAAGTCCATTGCTGCGACCAAAACAGCATCCACTTGCTTATTTGTTAATAGCTTTTGCGCTAAATTTAAGGCTAAAAAAACAGAATTTTCTTCAGCAAAAGCTGGACTTGTTGCATCCCAAAGCCGGGAAATATAACTGGCTAATTTATCTTGGTGCTGAGTTTGGGATTTACTCACCATGATCACTGCAATTTTTGTATCTGGTCGCAGTTTGGTATTTTTGAGAGTATTATCAGCCACTTTTAACATTAATTGTTGTTGTGGTGATAATTTTTCAATTTCTGCTAAGGGAATTGGTAAGGATGATGTTTGACTATCGTTTTGACTATAATTAATAGGTGTGAAATATTGTTTTCCTTGGTAAATACTGCGTTCAAAATCGTCTAATTCTTGAGAACTACTAACAAAACAATTCATGCCGATAATTGCTATTTTTGGAAGTTTATTTTGTGTAAATTCTTTCATGATGATTCTCCATGTTTCAGAATTAAGATAAGAGATCACGCAGAGGCGCAAAGAGCAGAAGATTATTATCTAATGTCGAGATTCAGAGGGTAAAATCTACATTTTCGCTCTGCGTCTCTGCGTGAGGTATCTAACCTATTTGTTTAGCTAGAACTGTACCTTTTGCGCCAATCATGCGATTATAAATTTGCCCTTGTTGATTGTGGGTAATAACATCAGCAACTACGTTTGATTCTGTTTTGGATTTGACTTCACAAGTTACATAAAATGTTTCCCCAAAGGGAACGGGTGCAAATTGTTCAAAGTTCAGAATTTCTGAGGGTAAACAACCTATTTGATGAAAGTGTTGTGTCCAAATCCAAAGGGAATGAATCTGCACATCTGCTATATAGGGGTTGAATGTCTGAACTGGAAATTGTCCCTGTTGCTGTGGTGTTGGTTCTGGTAATTTACATTCGATGGTGAGTTTACCAGGACTAGCATTTAATACTGATTTTACGCCTTGAAAGATAGTTCCGTGAAATAGGCTACCTCCTCCATTTTGATATAGTAATGGATTGGTAGATAGGAATTGTTCATCTTGGTTTAAGTTCACCAATTCATAGTTAGGAGGTGTGGGAATTTCCCGTTTTAAAATCAGATTGGTGCTGAAATGATATCTGATTTTTCCGTCGGGGGTGATACTGCTAATTTTAGCAGCTATTTGTATTTCTTTGTTTTCTATTTTAGCAAGTTCTTGAATTTCTAGAGTGTATTCATTTGCTGAATTTTCATCAAAGACAATTCCTTTTAAAACTTTGAAGTTAGAACAACTAAAGGCTTTAAAACCAGGATATAGTTGTTCACAAGTGTTAGCCATCCATAATAGTCCACAAGTTGCGGGAAGCACGGGACGACCTGCTATAACATGATCGTGTAAAAATGGATTGGATGCTAATGTTAATTGACGTTTAATGTGATAGGTTTTTAAGTCACTGGGTAAGGTGGTAGGAATATAAACTAAGGGACTACCAATTACTACTTGTGTTGTATTTGAATTGGTGTTTATCAGTTCATTAACTAACATTTGTGCGCCGATTTCTAGGGGTATAGTTTCAATTCCTCTTTCTGCAAATGCTGTCTTTAATTCTGGTGATACCATGCCACTCTCCCAGGGACCCCAGTTAATAGCAACTACATGACAATGGGGGTAATTCTGTTTGATAATATGGGCTGATTTGTTGAGGATTTCGTTAGCAAGTGCATAATCTGCTTGTCCCACATTTCCATAAAAACCAACCACTGAAGAAAACAATACTAAATATTGTAGTTGACTTGGTGGTACACATTGCAGGAGATTTTCTAAACCTTGAACTTTGGCAGTATAAACTGTTTCAAAATCCTGAATTGTTTTTTTCTCAATCCGTTTATCAGCTAAGTTACCAGCACCGTGAATAATTCCAGTTATCGCCCCTAACCTTTCAATTACAGGTGCAAGTTTTTCTGTTAATAAATTTCTATCGGTGATATCTACACTCAAATATTCAGCTTTTCCTCCTGCTTTTTCAATGGCTTTTAATGTATTTTTAATTTCTCTTTGAGAGTAAATTAATTGATATTTTCTTTGCACCATGATGGGGGTTGGTTTTTCTCCTTTGTCCAGAAAATCCTCCATAATTCGCTGTTTTAATTCAGCTTCATTTTCATAACCCTCAGCCCAAACTGGTTCTGGTTCTGTACTGGAACGACCTAAAAGAATGAATTTACATTGATATTCTTGGGCTAATTTGATCACACATTGGGCAGTGATTCCTTTTGCACCACCACTAACTAGAAATACTTGGTCTTTGGTAATGGGTAATTGGTGATTGGTAATGGTTAATGGGGTGGGTTCTGCAACTAAAGTGCATCTACCTTTGTTGGTATATCCTACTTCTGTAACTAATAAATTCGGATCTTGCAATTCCGCAAGGATGTATTTTACTGATGTTTCTGCATCTAAATCAGGACTTAAATCCAGGGAACGACAAAATACTGTTTCCCATTCTTGATTTAAACTTTTAGTCAGTCCAAATAGTCCCGCACTAATAGGACTAAAATTATTTGTTTTTCCTAATCCAAATTCCCCATCTAACCGCGCAATGCTTAAAAAACAACTACGTCCTTTTGTTGCTGCTTGATTGAGTGATTCTTTGAGATGTTTGGCAATTAAAAATACATGACAGAGAATGGTTTTTTCTGTTTCCGAACTATCACTGAATACAGGGTGTAGATGAATGAAAGAACCTACAAGACCAAACTTATTAGAAATATCGGTTAACTGTTGCTGTAAACTCTCTTCTTGCCAATCATTTAATCTTACCTGATTAATTCCTACGGGTAAATCTGATTGCGTAGAGGGAAAGCTTAAAACTACAATTTTACCACCTCTAACTGTTAAAATCCTAGCTAATTTTTCTGTCGTTGGTGAACCATCATCAGTGATTAAAACAATGTGATTTTCAGGAATGGTGAAATCTAAAATATCAGGTTGGGGAAGTGGTTTTAATTTTGCTGGACTGCGAAGAATTTTGTGATGAAATTCCTGTTCTTTGATATCCTGTTTTTCTTGCGTGAACAATTGCGTTAAACCCTCAGCTTGATGTTGCATATACTCGGCAATTTCTCCCAGTGTCCGCAGTTGTCCTAATTCTTCTGGGTTAGGTCTAGGTAAGTCGGGATAAAGTTCTAAAAGTCCTCCTAAAATTTCTACTCTTTTGATGGAATCAATTCCTAAATCTGCTTCAATATCCATTGATAGTTCTAACATTTCTACAGGATAACCTGTTTTATCACTAACAATTTTGAGCAGAATGTTACTCAAATCTGTGGGGGTTTTTATTTCTTGATTTTCAGATTTAACTAATACATCTTCGTTAGAGGAGATGACAATTGCCGCATCAGTTTGTGTATTACTAAGATGGTTAGAAGATGCTAAAAATTGCGGTTCATGTTCAACAGTTTCATGAGGAAATTCTACAAATATTGGTGCGGGTAATTTTTGGTTTTCTTTTGTTTCTGAACTCTCTACTTTTTGTTCTGATTTTTGATTTCGCAACTCTGGAACTAGAGTTTTTATATACTCGGCAATTTCTCCCAGTGTCCGCAGTTGTCCTAATTCTTCTGGGTTAGGTCTAGGTAAGTCGGGATAAAGTTCTAAAAGTCCTCCTAAAATTTCTACCCTTTTGATAGAATCAATTCCTAAATCTGCCTCAATATCCATTGATAAATCTAACATTTCTACAGGATAACCTGTTTTATCACTGACGATATTGAGTAGAGTTTGACTGAGGGTGGAGGTATCTATATTAATTGGAGTTGTGGGAACGACGTTAATAGTATTTGATTTCTCTTCTAACTTCTCCTCTGGTTGGGGAGGGGAAATAAACCTCTCCCCTAACCCCTCTCCTACAAGGTGAGGGGAAATATTCAAATCATTTTCGTTAATTAAGCTTTTTCCGTTTTCTTGTGCTTTTAGGAAATGGTGAGGAAGAGGTTGAGAAGGAGATTGGTTTTGATTTATATCATCAGTAATCTGCCAAAAATCATAATGTTGTTGCAGTAATTGAAAGTAATTATTGGCGTAGTCTTGTTGATAGTTGAGATATTTTTCATGAATGCGGATAGTTTCAGCTTGATGATCATGCAATCGCATTATGCTACGTTCGCAACTAGAAATTGCTAGTTGTTGTGTTTGCGCTTGATGTTCATTTCTTCCGTCATTTGCTAACAACGAATATTGTTGTTGCATTAATTCATAAAATGTCTTTGTGTACTCTGTTTGATTTTGCAAAGATTGTTCATGTGCGTGTGTAATTTCACTTTGTTGGCGAGTAAATTCTGCTAATGATTGTTCTAATCTGTCAATTACTCTGTCATAATTAGAAAGTTGAATTTCAACTTTTTCAGATTGTTCTATTTTTTCAGGTTGTTCTATTTTTTTTAATTGGCCGTTACTATCCTTATTCACAGTCTTACCATTACTGCTTTTTTCTACTAACAATTCCTGATTTTTTGGGATGGTAATTTTGATATCGGCAACTGGTTGTGGTTGTGGGTGATGTTCATTAACTTTTGCTGTTTCCGCTTTGATAACATGACCATTTTCTAAGGCTTTAGCAAATGCTTTTTGTGCTTTGTCGGTAATATTTGTACTATTCAAACGCACATTCAAAATTTTCTTTTGATCCTTTTTATTAACTTCGGGTATTTCAGTTTCAATCTGATATGGATCTAGATTTTGCAAAGGTATACCAGCAACCCGCAATTGTATGACTGCTTCTCTTAATACCAAATCGCTATTTTTACGATAGTTCCCATTTAAAGCTATAGCTATATGGGGTTTTTCACCTAAAATTTCTTTTACTAAGTTGGTGAGAACATTTTTAGGTCCAAACTCAATAAAGCAATAACCACCAGCCGCATATATATTCTCAATTTCTTGTTGAAATAACACCTGATTTAACAAATGTTGTTTGAGAATTTTTTGCATTGCTGCGGGTTGATTGGGGTACAATTCCCCTGTGACATTAGTATAAACGGGAATCTGCGCTTGATTAAAAGTTACCTTTTCAATTGCTTGGGCAAAAGGTTTCTGGGCATGGGCTACTAATGGTGTATGAAAAGCAGCGGAAACTCCTAATAAAAATGTCGAAAATCCTTTTTCTTGCAGAACATTTTGTACTTTGCTAATTTCTGCTTTCTTCCCAGCTAATACTACTTGATTTGGAGAATTACAATTAGCAATAGCAACCTGAGGAAAGTCTTTAATTAATTCCGTTACCTGACTGACATTACCTTTAACTGCCAACATTCCCCCGGCATCAATTTCTGTGGGTGTGGCCATTGCTTGTCCTCTAGCTTTGACCAAGAAAAAATAATCTTCTTCACTTAAAACACCCCCCGCCCACAAAGCTGTTAATTCTCCAAAACTATGACCAGCAACAAAATTTGCTTTCAAACCTGCTTGTTGTAATATCTTGTACAAACCTGTACTAAAAGCGCCAATTGCCGGTTGTGCATATTCGGTTTTTTGCAGTGTTTCTAGTTGCTTTTGTTTATGTTCTGGTTCAAAAACTGGCGGCGGAAATACAACTTCGGATAAAGAGTTTAACCCATCTTTACAAAACAAATTATCTATCTGATTATAGGTTTGACGTAAGTTAGGAAAGTTAATGACTAATTCCCGTCCCATTTCCAAATATTGCGAACCTTGCCCAGAGAACAAAGCCACTATTTTTCCTGTAGTTTCTATTCCTTTTTGTCGGTAATAAATTCCTTTGGGATGTTCCCAAGATTCAGATTGCGGTTTATTTTTTAGTAAGTCAATAATGACTGGTAAAAATTCTGTTGCTTGTGTCAAAGATGCTGCTACAAATCCCACTCTGGGATAATTGATGGGAATTTCTAATTGTTCAGATTCTGTAATTAGTTGTTGATAATGTTGTTCTTTATTTTCTGATTCTAGTTGTCGTTGGATATTCTCACAGCGAGATAATAATTCTGCGGTTGTGGGTGCAAATAAGAGGATGGATTTTGCAGAATTGTGTAAACGATACGAGTGTTCATGTTCATTGGTGTATTCCTCTAAAACAACATGATAATTTGTGCCTCCAAAACCAAATGCACTTACTCCAGCGCGTCTGGGTTGGTTACTAATCCAAGGTCTAGTTTCTGTGTTTAAATAAAATGGTGAATTTTCGATATTCAGTTTTGGATGTGGTTGAGTAACGTTAATTGTTGGTGGTAATACTTTATGATGTAATGCTAACGCCGTTTTAATTAAACTTGCTGCACCAGCGGCGGCTTTGGTGTGTCCAATTTGGGATTTAACTGTTCCCAAAGCAATATATTGTTTTTTGGGATTGTTGTCACTAAAAACTTCAGTTATGGATGTAAATTCTGTGGGATCTCCTACCATTGTTCCTGTGCCATGTGCTTCAATTAAACCCACAGTTTCTGGTGAAACACCGGCATTTTCATAAGCACGACGGAGGGCTTTTACTTGTCCTTGGGAATGGGGGGCGTAAATGCTTTTATATTTGCCATCGCTGGAACTGCCGATACCTTTAATGACTGCATAGATGCGATCGCCATCTCTCACTGCATCATCCAGGCGTTTGAGTACCACCATTCCCACGCCTTCACCTAACATCATGCCATCAGATTCTGCATCAAATGGTTTAACTTTTTCTCCCGGAGAAACCGCAGGAGTTTTACTAAAACACAGATAGGCAAAAATCGAATTATCAGTATCAACTCCGCCGGTTATCATCATGTCGGCGCGATTTTCAACTAATTCGCTAATTGCCATTTTTAATGCACCTAAAGAACTGGCGCAAGCAGCATCAACTACACAATTCATACCGCCTAAATCTAGTCGGTTGGCGATACGTCCAGAAATCACATTAGCTAACATTCCGGGGAAGGCGTTTTCTTCCCATTGTACATAAGCACTTTTAATTTTCTCAATTACTTTTTGGGTATCTTCATCCGATAAACCGCTGTTTTTCAAAACTTTTTCCCACACTGGATATTGCAATCTTGAACCTAAAGGTACTGCTAATTGTCTACCAATTGCTACACCTAATATTACCCCAGTGCGATCGCGGTTAAATTCTCTAGATTCACTATAACCTGCATCTTCTATTGCTGCTTTCGCAACTACCAAACCTAATAATTGAGAAATATCTGTCACCTCTAAAATATTTGGTGGTAAACCAAATTCCATCGGATTAAAATCAATATCTGGGATAAATCCACCCCGTTTACAGTAAGTTTTGTCTGGTGTTTTGGGATCAGGATCATAGTAATCATCTATATTCCACCGAGAAGGAGGAACATCAGTAATACAATCGGCTTTTTGAATAATTTTCTCCCAATATTCCTGTAAATTTTTTGATTGGGGAAATATCGAAGCCATGCCAATAATTGCTATGTTAGTTTGTTGCAATTGGCTATTAATTTTACTGTCTAAATTGGTGTGATCGTTTTTGTGATCGCGCATATTTTTTTTCACCTCAATAAGCTTGAGCAAAGCCTTTTCACAATTACTAACTTCATCTTGCAATTGTGCTAATGCAGCTTCAAATTTGGCAGCAGCCATGACAATATCTTTGTTTCTTGTGCGATTGAATTTTTTTGAGAAAGTTGTTATTTAAATTTGGTAAAATGCTTTGCTCGGCGGCTCAAGCAAGGATAGTTTCATAGAAAAAACTTAATCCTCTTCCCTGTAACTTTAAATTGCCGCTAACTTATCTTGATATTAGACTGGTGACAAATCTTTTACAACTTATATGCAACTTAGATGCAACTTAATCAAGTTGGATGAAATCTAAGTTTGCTTGAGCTTGAAATATATTAATTCGTGAGCTTTTTGCTTATCCAATTACTATCAAATTTAGCTGATGATTTTTATTTGATTACAAAAGTTGCATATAAATTGCATATCTTTGAAGGTAGGGAATAGGGAATAGAAAGAACAAAAAAATATCAGGTAACAACAAGGATATTTATTCAACCAGTTATTCACTGATGGAAGTATTTTTACGAGTTTGTGAATTTTGCATCTATCCCAGAGCAGATTTTTTATCTTATTTAAATAAGTTTTAAATAATATTTAAATTACCAACGTCTTTAATAATTGATGAAGCTATATTTTATCAGAAGAGAAAAACATCTGTAATTTTAATAACTACTGGCTATATCTAAAGTATGAGACTAATCATTTTTTTGACTCAAAAAGCGTTTAAATTAGGTATTTAAGTATCAAATGCAAATCAACTATATTGATGAATTTTCAATCTGTCAAGCTACGTGCAAATTTTCTTGAATAAATTTGTTGCATAGGACTTGAAATTGATCATTAATCAGTTTATTGTGTGTGATTGAATGATGTAAATGTAAATCCATGCTGTTCGTTTAACGTAGTGGGTAGATCCAGAATTTAGGTTGAGTGAATATATAAATTCACTTTATTAATTCATCAATCTATCTACTCTTAACCGCCCAGTATTGCAGTAAAAATTCATGCGATTTAACCAGATTGTGTGTAGATTGTGTGTAAATTTCTGCAAAATGGTAATTACAAGAAACTATAAGGGCTTGCTGGCATGAGACTATCTGAATTAGATCCACTCATACCGCTAAATGAGTTGAGAGAAGAACTGCTGAAATTACCAAAAGGCTACTCTTTTTATGAAGATGAATTGGTAGAATTTCTATCACGACGTAGATGGCCAGAGAGCGATCGCCGAATTGATAGAACAACTTTTTGGCGGTGGCGCAACGACAACGGAATTGAACATCAAAAAGTATTCAGCCGCTTGGATATCCTTAAATTGTGCCAAATTTGTGATCATTATCGTGTGGATGGAACTCGCAGTGAATACTTGGCGATTATGAAAAAGAAAAAAGAAGTGATGCTCAACAAATAACCATGCACTTTACAGGTGCAGAAAATACTAAATAGCTCTGCTCACAGCCGATACAGCTAAGGAATTGATGGATATATATCCATCTTCCTAGCTCTATCTTTACCAAATTTATCAAATATTAATAACCACAAAAAACATAAGAATTCAGGATTTAGGAGTCAGGAGTCAGGAGTCAGAATGTTTGATCAATTGGTTGATTATCAAAAAGTAATTATTAGCGTAACCGTTAAAACGCTGACTGCTGACAACTGAATGCTGAGGTTAAGTTGCACCAACATTATCAGGGAATGCTATCAAGTGTACTGCTCTATCTCTTTGATTGATTTTATTGATCGAGATAGCAGCTTCTATTAACCCCATGAGGGGAAAAACAACGTGCTAATTGCCAATTCAAAAACATAATTAAGGGCATAATTAAAGGCATAATTATGGTACACAAAGAAAAGCAGTCATTCGCAAACCCTGTAAATTGGTTGTCAATAACTTTGGCAATGACTACAGTTGTAGCTACTGGCGTAGTATATTTTTACAGTCTTTCACGTTTTAATTCCAAATCTAAATCAAACGAACCAATTCCTATCAGCAGTCCTAGTCCAATAGTGACTGCTGTTGCTGCTTTAGGACGTTTAGAACCTCAAGGACAAATTATTCGTTTGTCTGCTCCAGGTACACAATTGGGGGGTGTAAGAGTAGCTAAACTTTTGGTAAAAAAAGGTGATGAAGTTCGTGAAGGAAAAGTATTAGCAATTCTTGATAGTTACGCTCCTAATCTAGCAGCTTTAGAAAAAGCTAAACGACAAGTACAAGTTGCTGAAGCTAATCTGAAAAGAGTAGAAGCTGGAGCAAAAAAAGGTGATATTTATGCCCAAAAAGCAACAATTGCTCGTTTAGAAGCTGAGTTAAGGGGTGAAACTTCTGCACAAAAAGCAACAATTGCTCGTTTAGAAGCTGAATTAAATAATGCAGAAACAGAAAATCAAAGATATCAGAAATTATATCAAGATGGTGCTATTTCTGCTTCAGATGCTGATACTAAACGCTTACGCAAGGATACTGTACAACAACAATTAAATGAAGCCAAAGCTGCCTTCAATCGAACTGTAGAAACGTTGCAAAAACAGTTAAATGAATCCCAAGCTAGACTTGATAGTATTGCGGAAGTTCGTCCTACCGATGTGCAAGCAGCGAAAGCAGATGTTGAAATTGCCAAAGCATCTGTTAAACAAGCTCAAGCAGAACTAGATTTAAGTTCTATCCGTTCACCAATAGATGGACAAGTGTTAAAAATCAATGCTTGGCCAGGAGAAATAATTGGTAGTAATGGCATTGCTGAATTAGGTAATACTCAACAAATGTATGTAGTCGCAGAAGTCTACGAAACTGATATTAAAAAAGTGCGTTTAGGTCAGTCTGTGGAAATTACTGCTGATGCTTTTACAGGAAAAATTCAAGGCACAGTTACAGACATTGGTTTGCAAGTTGGTAAACAAAATATCTTTAATAATAATCCCGGTGCTGATACAGACAACAAAATAGTTGATGTCAAAATTCGTATTAATGACCCAAAAGACAACCAAAAAGTCGCAGCTTTAACTAACTTACAGGTTGAGGTAATGATCAAAATATAAGCTAATAATTCAGGAGTCGTAGGGGCGAAGCCTGCCTGTCGGCAGACAGGCATTCGGAAAATAACCTGTGATAAAAATTGATAATTGTTCGCCCGAATGCTGATGCTTCCAGCACGCTTCGCGAACGCCCGTAAAGGAGTCAGAATCTTTAACAATTAAAAAGCTGACTGCCGACATTTAATCATTCTAATGTATAATTTTAGAGGTTTTAAATATGATTTTGAATATACCTCTAGCTTGGCTACAATTAGCTAAACAAAGAGTTCGCTTTTTTGTAGCTTTAGCTGGAATTGCTTTTGTTGCTGTTTTGATGTTTATGCAAATCGGTTTTCAAGACGCTTTGTATGCTAGTGCTACACAATTGCATAAAAATCTCCAAGGAGACTTATTTTTAATTAGCGCCCAATATAGGTCTTTAACTTCTAATCAAAGTTTTCCCCGCAGTCGTTTATATCAAACTTTAGGTTTTGCAGATGTGTCAGCAGTTGATCCTTTATATGTACAGTTTGCTAAGTTCAAAAATCCCATTAATGGGCGTAAGTATCCTATCTATGTATTAGGATTTGATCCAGTAAAATCAATCTTTAAATTACCAGAACTGCAAGATGATTTTCAGTCACTGCAAATACCTGATCAAGTATTTTTTGACCGTGCTTCACGTCCAGAATTTGGACCAATTGCTGAATATTATCAGCAAAATAAACCTGTGACTATGGAAATATTTAGTTATACAGGTTTAGTAGGTTACAGAGTTAAAGTTAGTGGTTTATTTAGTCTCGGTCCTTCCTTTGGAGTTGATGGTAATTTAATTGTTGGTTCTTCTACTTTTATGCGAATATTTGCTGGGCGAGATGTGGATGACATAGACATAGGTTTAATTCACCTCCAACCTGGTGCTGATTCCAAAAAAGTTTTGACAAATTTATCAGCTAAGTTACCCAAAGATGTTATCGTTATGACTCGTAAAGAATTTATTGAATTTGAAAAAAGTTATTGGACTTTAAGAACACCGATTGGATTTGTATTTAACTTGATGGTGATCATGGGTTTTGTGGTTGGGGTAATTGTTGTTTATCAAATTCTTTATAGTAATATATCTACCCATTTCGTTGAATTTGCTACTCTTAAAGCAATGGGTTTTAAAAATAAATATCTCTTACGGGTGGTTTTTCAACAGGCTTTAATTTTAGCAGCTTTGGGTTATATTCCCGGTTTTGCTATATCCTTGGGACTTTATGATATTGCCAAAAACGCAACTCAGTTACCCATTACTATGGATATGAACAAAGCATTAATAGTGTTAATTTCTGCTATTGTCATGTGTTTAACTTCAGGATTTTTCTCTACCAATAAATTACGCAAATTAGATCCAGCAGAAATTTTCTAATTAATATTTCAGGAGTCAGGAGTCAGAATGCTGGTGAAACCAGGAATAGAAAGAAAGCTTTCAGAGCTTATGATAATTATCTAGTTAGACTGGAAAATATGTTATTTTTCGCTAGTCTGGATTCTGAATAGTTACTTTGATCAACCCATATAATATTATGGATTTTATGGAATCAAACGCAATTTTAGAAATTAGTAACCTCAATCAATACTTTGGTACAAGCAAATTAAAAAATCAGATATTATTTGACATTAATTTATCAATTAAATCTGGTGAAATTGTCATTATGACTGGTCCTTCTGGTTCAGGAAAGACTACTTTATTAACTTTGATTGGCGGTTTGCGTTCTGTACAAAATGGAAGTTTAAAATTTATTGGAGAAGAATTATGTGGAGCAGGAAATAATAAATTAGTGCAAGTCCGTCGCCAAATAGGTTATATTTTTCAAGCTCATAATTTACTTGATTTTTTAACAGCTAGACAAAATGTACAAATGTCTTTAGAGTTACAACCAAACATTTCTGAATGGGAAGGTAGAATGCAATCAGAAGCCATGCTTCATGCTGTAAAATTAGGCGATCGCATTAATTATTATCCATCTGATTTATCTGGTGGACAAAAACAAAGAGTTGCTATTGCTCGTGCTTTAGTTAGTCATCCTAAATTAGTTTTAGCTGATGAACCTACCGCAGCTTTAGATAGTAAAACAGGTCGAGATGTTGTTAATTTGATGCAAGAATTAGCACGGGAACAACATTGTGCGATTTTAATGGTGACACATGATAACCGCATTTTAGATATTGCTGATCGAATCATTCACATGGAAGATGGTAAGTTAATTAAACAAGTTTCATAACTCTTTCAATGAGTAAAGAATTTCAACGATAATGTCTCTACAAGAATGAGGAAATTTTCAGGTTTAAATTATGTCTTTTGGTGGATAAAATCTCTACTTTGAGAATGAGGTAATAATTTTACCATTTATGTAAAGTAATTTATGTAAAGTATAGGAATGTCATGGTCAGATACCCGAATTATTGGAGAATTCGGGTATCTATCCACTGACCTACTTATCTTTTAAATTGTCAATTTACATTTGAAATTCACATTTTAGATTCACAATTAATTGTATTATGGTGCAAGATTTACTTATTTGCTTACAAGAAGCAACTTTATATTTTATATTTAGAAAGTCATGGCTTCCTAAACATCCTAATGAATGTTTTGTAAATCTTCCCTGTGGATGTCAAAATCCTGGAAAAGAAATGAAATGTGAAGATTGTCCATATTTAGAAAGTTGCTTCTCTAGTTGGAAATTACATCAACAATATCTGCAACAAAAGACAAAATTCAGCAGTTTAAGAAGATAGTAAACTAGCAGAATTTACATCTAAACATAATACGGCTTGTGGTTGTGTTCGCAAAATAGAAGCTGGGCAATTTGTGTTAATTGACTCATGTAATATCTCTTTAACTATTTTGGCTTTGCGTGTTTCTGGTGCTAAACAAATAATTTTTTTAGCTGCACAAATCATAGGTATGGTTACAGTAAAAGCATACTGGGGAACGCTTTCTAAGTTGGGAAAATATCCGGTTTTCACTTGTTGCTGACGGTTGACTTGATCTAGTTTTACTAATTTGACACTAGCAGCATCTTCAAAATTAGCAACTGCGGGATCATTAAAAGCTAAATGTCCATTTTCTCCCACACCAAGAAGACACAAATCAATGGGTTGAGCTTTTAATAATTTGGTATAGCGATCGCACTCCCCAACAGGTTCTAAAGCATCCCCTTCTATATAGTAAAATTGCTTTGGAAATACCCGTTTTTCTACACGCTCCCGCAAATAATACCGGAAACTTGCAGGATGATCAGCATTAATTCCTAAATATTCATCAAGGTGAAATAAAGTTATCTTTGACCAATCTATCCCACCTAAAGTAATTAAAGCATCCAAAAATTTAAGTTGAGAATTTCCTGTAGCTAATAATAAAGCAATTGTCTCCTGTTCTTGCAGCAGTTTATATAGATACTTCTGTACAATTTCAGCAACATCCTGCGCCATTTCTGTTTCCGATTTATAAATCTGCACCAGGAGATCCTCGACATGAAAAGATGTTGTAGCAGTATTCATAATTTATTGACAAGATAAAAAAAGAATGTGGGGATTTTATGGACTCATTTACGCTAAACTAAGTAAATTAACTTAATAGTTGTTTACATTTTAGCAAAAAAATCATGCTGACAGCAATTCTCTTTGATCTAGATGGAACTATTGTCAATACTGATCCTATACATTACCAAGCTTGGAGAGAAATGCTGTTAAATCACAGCATCGAAATTGATGAAACTTTCTACAAATCCCGCATTAGTGGCAGAATTAACCCAGAAATTGTCAAGGATATTTTACCACATTTATCATCAGCAGCAGGTGAAAAATTTGCAGATGAAAAAGAAGCTCTTTTCCGTCACAGTGCTTCCCACCTGCAACCCCTAGCTGGTTTTGCTGAACTTATAGAATGGACCAAAACACATCAAATAAAACGCGCATTAGTAACCAATGCTCCCCAGTTAAATGCGGAATTTATGTTGGAAGTTCTGGGAATTAAAGAAGTTTTCCATACTATTGTTTTAGCAGATGATTGTCTAGCAGGTAAACCCGATCCTGAACCCTACAAAGTTGCTCTCAATAAGTTAGGAATTACAGCAGAACAAGCTATTGCTTTAGAAGATTCTCCTTCTGGTATTCGTGCTGCTGTTGCTGCTAATATCCCCACTATTGGTATCGCTTCTACCCATGATCCCCAAGTCTTACAAAATATGGGGACATTCATGGACATTCCCGATTTTACTGATTTGCGTCTATGGACTTTCCTTAATTCCTCAATAACAGTCAATTTAGGTCAGTTATCATCTACATTTTGATGAATTTTTGAGATTTTTAATACAGGTAATTCTCTTAACTCCTAACTCCTATTTATTAATAGGGGTTTTACTTTGCCATATTTGTTCAAATTCTGCCTCGGAAATTTCAAATTCCTCAATATCCTTATCATCTAATTTTTTATCGCATAGCATTCCATAATCATCGGATGAATGGCTTTTATCATAGAATAATACATTGCCATTTTCATAAACTTCTATTTGTCTACGGGCATATAAATCACTATCAATTTCCATAAAGTACGTACTACGACCCCAAGAATCATATTCACCCCCAAGTGATACATCCCAAGACCATTTGTAATATTTCTTTGTTTTTTGTAATGTAGTCATATCGCAATCCTCTTTCATTTGTGTTTCATTTGTAATATTTTGCATGGTCTAGCCATACTTATTTTTCGATGCAGGTAACGGACAATAGGTAATAGATTTTCTCACATAATATTTAGGACTGCTATAGTGATTTCACTCCTCATCTACGGACATTTACCTTAACTGTTGTAAATTATGAATAAAACATCTACAATATCTATTGTATACATTAGCTAGGTAAAAAAAACATGAAATTTGCTAATAATTAAGAAGATTATACTTGAAATTAAGCAATGTTTCTAGTCTGAGTATTTACAACAGCGTATTGCTGGTAAATGAAGTAAAAAGCAAAGTAAAAAGCGATTTAACAAGAGGATTTTACTCCTGACTGCTGACCTCTGCTCTTGCTAATTAATATTATTTCCCTTACTTCCATTAAGATTTGGCCCAGCATATTTTTACCACTACCATCAGATCCACAACCCCAATAATAATCTATCGGTGAGTTTTCTACTATTTCCTCATTACCTGTGGACAACAAAATCTCCCTAATATCTGCATGGGTAGAAAACTTACATAACACCGCTTTTCGCATAATATCATCTTTTACGTCTTCCCAATCTGAACGTAAGGGACGACTTCTTTGCCTACCCATTTTTGCAGCTTCTTTGGGTGTTTTAACAAGACGAATTTTTTCTAAATGTGTTGTACCAATAAACTTTTGTGCTTGAAAGTAATGTTCACTTGTAAACCAATATAAATTATCTAATGCAAATCCATGTGGTGAAAAGTTAGAAAAACAACCATATTGTTCACGAGTATGATAAAAGTAGATTGTCATGAAAAATATCCCTGTAAAATGATTCTTTTTTTCATATTGAGAATGCAGTAATTTTATATTATATTGTTGTATAGTTAAATTTGCTTGCTACTGGTTAACTCTCTAGGTTCATAGTGACGGCAGTTTTGACAAGGTCCACTAGGGTTGACAGCACAACGGACGTAACCAGATCGAGCATTAAATTTACAACTAATATCACCTATTAAATAGCCTACACCTTCTAAATAATAGCGATCGCCTTCGTCGATATGTTCAGCGCAATCGTCTGGAACTGGTCTTATATATGATTCTATCTGGGAATAGTTAAGAGTTACTTGTCTCCTCCGTGCGCTTGTCCGTTGCTGGTTTTTGCGAAGTACCCACAAGGACCATAGAGACGGCAAAAAACCAATGAAAAGCAACAGTATTGTTTTTAACATTTTTAATTTACCTCATTTTGACATTGATTTTTTCTCAAATCTCATTTATCTCGTTGCCAGTCTCTGACTGGAAATGTTATCACAAATTAGATAAGTTGTAGCTATCAGCAAAACGTAAGTATTCAGCTAACTGATTACTGATAGCTGAATACTTACTAAGTATCCGTCAATTGTTTAACATGAGCAGAGAAGTGAGCATTTCTTAAAGATTGCATAGTTAAGAAAGAATCTTGTACCCAATATTTCTTACCAAAACGCACCAGTTGACGAGAATTTCCTGCCTGAATAATACCAATTACAGGAACTTTTGCTTGATTATTGTCACCTGATTGTTCTGTTAAAATTGAACTTAGATGACGCTTGACTTCAATATCAGCAGCTTCCTGTGGATTTAATTCCACTACTACCATCTGCACTTTTTCAACTTGTTCGGCATCTTCAACAATAAATTGAGTTTGTTCATCTCGTTTGTCTACTTTTCCCCAAATGATTAATCTGGTATCTATTTCCAATAGTGAATTAACTCGTTCATAAATTTTAGGAAAAACCACTGCTTCTGATGCTGTTGTTAAATCTTCTATTTGTAAAATTGCCATTTGCTCACCTTTTTTAGTCATCACTTTTTTCACGTGATTGAGCATAACAACTGCACAAATCAATGTTTTATCTTTTTGTTCTCCCAACTGTGCCAAATTAATTGGTGAGAGCAAAGAAGATGATTGTTTAATATGTTTCAGAGGATGGGCGGATACATAAAAACCTAATAATTCTTTTTCCATCCGTAACTTTTCCTGTGGGGGATAATCTAAAACTGTTTCAGCTTTAGGTGCAGATTCAAAACCATTGTTAGTTGTTGTTGGATTACCATTATTACCAAATCCTCCCCCCATCAAATCAAAGAGATTTCCTTGGCCAATGGCTCTATCTTTAGCACGGGATTGCGCCCATTCATAGACTAATTCTAAATCTTTAATCAATTGATGGCGGTTAGGTTCTATTTTGTCAAAAGCTCCACATTGAATCAATGATTCTAAAGTACGGCGGTTAACAGCACGTAAATCAATGCGATCGCAAAAATCAGCCAGAGATTTAAATACTCCTCCTTCGGTTCTTGCTTCTAAAATACAGGCGATCGCATTTTGTCCCACATTTCGCACTGCCGAAAATCCAAATAAAATCTTATTATCTGCGGGGGTAAAATCCAAACCTGAGCGATTAATATCCGGCGGATCAATTTCAATTCCCATAGTTGTGCAGTTGTTCAGATATTTCTGCACTTTATCTGTATCACCACTGTTAGCGGTTAACAGTGCTGCCATATATTCTAATGGATAATTAGCTTTTAAATATGCTGTTTGATAAGTGACATAACCGTAAGCTGTAGAGTGGGATTTGTTGAAACAATTAGAGGCAATGAAACCATTTTTAATGGCGAAATTATGATCTTTCTCAACACCAATATCATAAACATTGGCTTCACCTACGTATTGACGGGAAACTACTTTAACCATATTACTTAGCTGTGATAATTTGTTCTATTATGGCATGATCAAGCTAGAACTAAAAGCAGACTTTTCTGATGAATGATTGAAGATTGTTATAGTGTAGGTTAGAAGAGTTTTTCAACACCATGACTATTGCTAAATCTCCCCCGAATTTACCATTGTTGGAAAATGGCGATCGCCTGGATCGTGCAGAGTTTGAACGTCGTTATACTGCGACACCCGATGTCAAAAAAGCTGAATTAATAGAAGGTATTGTATACGTGGCTTCTCCTTTACGCTTTACACCCCATGCTAAACCACATGGCGACTTGATAGGTTGGTTATGGACTTACAAAACTGCTGTTGGTGGGATAGAGTTGGGTGTTGAACCCACTGTCCGCCTTGATAATGACAACGAACCTCAACCAGATGTAGTGTTATTTAGAGTAGATGGGAATACCATAATTGATGATGATGGTTATATTGCCGGTGCGCCAGAACTAATAGTAGAAATTGCCGCCAGTACCGTTTCCTATGATCTCCATGATAAGAAACGAGTTTATCAACGGAATGGTGTAAAAGAGTATATAGTTTGGCGAACTTTTGATCAAGAAATGGATTGGTTTGTGTTGGAAGATAGTAAATATATAGAAATGAAACCGGATGCAGAGGGAATTATTAAAAGTGTAGAATTTCCGGGTTTATGGTTGAATGTTCCGGCTTTGTTAGGTGGAGATATGCAGCAGGTTTTGAAGACTTTAAATGAGGGTATTTCTCAAACAACCCTAAGTTAAGAGATTTCTATTTGTTGAAGTTTCTCAATTAAATCCCCACGTCGGAATGTAGCCGAAAGTTGTTGTAAAGAAATATCCTGACTGCCATAAAGTTTTTGTAGTGCTTGTTGAATATCTCGTACTGAATCATTAAAATAATCCTCTCCCTTTTGATCGATCAACAAATTAGCATCATGAAAATTGCGGTGGTTAATTTGCTCTATTTGAAGATTCATTTCATGGAGAAGCCTTCGCCCCATTTGCATGGCAATAAAGCATGAAGCATAACGAACACAAGGAGGATCATTTGGGTTTGGTCGTTTGCGTCGGTTTTCAGCAATTCTATACAACTGTACAGCAATTACAACTTGTGAGCCATTAAGCTTTTCAGTAAAAATGGCATCGTATAGTTTACCAAAATGTTCACGAGTGAAAAACTTAGCTTGATGGGGCTTTTGTCGCCAAACCGCCAGTATTGCCTCAGCTGCTACCCCCGAAGTAATATCTGTAGTGGATCTGGCACTGGTATCAGAGCGTTTGCGGCGATAGTTAAATCCCAGTTGTTTAATATCCATTTCCAGTCTTTGCTGTAGATGATCATTAGCTCGGAGATCCTTTAGATCCACAGGGTTCTGACTATTGGTAGCATAAGTAATTTTTTGCACTAGATCGTCATTATCACTGGGTAATTGATAAAGCCTTAGCAAAAGATATGCTTGGTTATTTTGCTGTAGTAGTTCTGGCTGCTGAAGAGTTTTAAAAATTGTCATGCAGGTTTGACCACCATTAATAATTTGTAGGTTTTCAACTTGTACCTGATGATCACTATTTTGCAGCGAATTGTAGGAAAATTTGTCACAAGTTAAAGTGATACCATTATTATAAAAATAGAAATTATTCCTTTCATCGCTATTTAAAGTATCCCGAATACCTTCATTAACGCGGTTGCCTTGCAGCCCTAAGTAACGGCGAATATTACGTTCTAATAACCTTTCTCCGTGCCTTTCGATGAGTGCGGCAACTTCAGTTACGGAAATTCTTCCCACAAGCACCCGACTAAAATTCATATCCTCAACCACAGCTTTACCACTGAGTTGCAAAGTGTCTTTGACTGGTCGAGAAGCTTGTAAAATTTTTATTAACCGTTCATGATTAACGTGTTCCCAAGTTACTTGATCACCAAATCCTGCACGATCAATAGCTTCTTGAGAAGATTGATTCCATTTTATGCCATTATTACAAGCTAATGCTCGAACTTGGGGAATATATCCATCTCTAATTAAGCTACGGGCTTCTTCTACCTTGGTAAGTAAGCGTTGATTAATATGTTCTAATTTTGCACCAGGATCAAACAGAAATCGAATTGCATTGATCAGAGCATTGATTCCATTTTCAGGAAAATTCGCGTTTCCTTGTAAATCATTTTTGTACTTTGCTTGAAATAAACTAACCGTAAACTCTCCATCATGTTCTTCAGAAATGTGCATGGCATCTACACCAAAATCTCCACCGCCTTCCATTAAACAATCAAAGGTATGAGAATCATCTAAATCGAGAATAGTTTGCACACAAAAATATACAAATGCCAAAGATTTAAGTTTGCCAGGATCATTAATACGTAATTCTTCAGCAGCTTGTCGTCGAATGGTATCAATCAATGAATTCAAACGTTGATCAATAATAGAAGCATTTATATTCATAATTTTTAGGGACTACAGTAAATTAATTCAGGCGATCGCTTTCCCCCGATAGGTTGCTTTATTTAACTCAAGTGGAAAGATGAGCAATCTCACTATTTTAAGAAATATTTTGCCACTGTTCAGCTTTAATAAACCGCGATAAATGACCAATATTAGTGGTGGCAATCACAACATCTGGAACTCCTAAAGTTATTGCCTGCGCTACCAAAATTATATCACCATCAATTGTTTTGTCTTCTGCTGTCGGCTGCCCTTTTTGACGGGCTTTTGCGTAAGTCCTGATTGATTAAGCTTATCTCACAGCATATCTTGTCTTTTGCCTAACATCAGTATAATTTAACATTATCCACCCCTCTCAAACCCCTCTCCGCGCCTCCGCGCCTCTGCGTGCCATAAACCCTACCAACCAACAAAACACCACCCTCACACCTGTAAATGCTAAAATCAATGACTTGAATGATAAAGAGAAAAATTATTTATGGCATCCATTAACGAGTTGCACAAACAGCTAGTAAAAAAAGAACGTTCAGCCGTTGAAATCACCCAAGAATCCTTAAACCGCATTGAAGCACTAGAACCAAAACTGCACAGTTTCTTGGCTGTCACTGCACAACAGGCACTAGAACAAGCTCGCGCTGTGGATGCAAAAATCGCTGCTGGGGAAGAAATCGGTATCTTAGCAGGGATTCCCATCGGTATTAAAGATAATATGTGTACCAAGGGCATTCGCACCACCTGCGCTTCTAAAATTCTGGAAAATTTTATCCCACCTTATGAGTCTACTGTCACCCAAAAACTCGCTGATGCTGGGGCGGTAATGGTTGGTAAAACCAACTTAGATGAGTTTGCTATGGGTAGTTCCACAGAAAACTCCGCTTATCAAACTACCGCTAACCCTTGGGATATTGCCAGAGTTCCCGGTGGTTCTTCCGGTGGTTCTGCTGCTGCGGTTGCTGCGGAAGAATGTGTGGTTTCTCTTGGTTCTGACACTGGGGGTTCTATTCGTCAACCGGCTTCTTTTTGCGGTGTGGTGGGGATGAAACCGACTTATGGGTTAGTTTCCCGTTATGGGTTGGTAGCTTATGCTTCATCCTTGGATCAAATTGGACCATTTGGTAGAAGTGTGGAAGATGCAGCGATTTTATTAAACGCGATCGCAGGTTACGATCCCCAAGACTCCACCAGTTTAAAAGTCGAAATTCCTGATTACACTGCCAATTTAACACCAGATTTAAAAGGGAAAAAATTAAAGATTGGCGTGATTAAAGAAACCTTTGGTGAAGGTTTAGATCCAGAAGTTGAAGCAGCAGTAAATAAAGCGATCGCCCAACTAGAAAGTTTAGGCGCGGAAGTTCAACAAATTTCCTGTCCTCGTTTCCGTTATGGTGTTCCTAGTTATTACATTATTGCCCCATCAGAAGCATCAGCCAACCTTGCCCGTTATGATGGTGTAAAATACGGCGCACGTGTGGAAGATGCAGATAACTTATTATCAATGTACACCCGCACCCGTGCAATGGGATTTGGTACAGAAGTCAAACGCCGGATTATGATTGGTACTTATGCCCTCAGTGCCGGTTATTATGCCGCTTATTATTTAAAAGCGCAAAAAGTCCGCACATTAATCAAAGAAGACTTTGAAAATGCCTTTGCTCAAGTTGATGTTTTAGTCACTCCCACCGCACCCACCACAGCATTTAAAGCCGGGGAAAAAATCACCGATCCTTTAAGTATGTACTTGAATGATTTAATGACAATTCCTGTGAACCTTGCCGGTTTACCTGGAATTAGTGTACCTTGTGGTTTTGACAGCAAAGGTTTGCCAATTGGATTACAATTAATTGGTAAAGTATTAAGAGAAGATCAACTTTTCCAAGCAGCTTATGCTTACGAACAATCAACAGATTGGCATTTGCAAACAGCGAAAATATAGCAATCCTAAATGATTTATGAACAACAAGATCCCCAAATTTTCTAAGAGGATGTTTGAAAAGTCTAACTTGGGCGATTAGAAATCACATCTACACAGACAAAACCTGCCTACGCAGGTTTCAAATCCTTAATTTTTCGTTAGTCCACGCAGGTGGACTTTGCTTGTGTAGTAGCGTTCGCCGTCAGGCGTGCCGGAGGCTCTATTATATTCGCCGAAAACTTTTAAGACAACCTCTTAGAAATAGCCCACCCAAAGCCCCAATTTTCATGAACAGCGATACCCAACTTAGCCTTTTTAACGAATCAAACTTTAATCAAAAAGACTTGATTCCTACAGATGCAAAAATTCCCATTCCGTCAGGAACTTATACAAGTTTGACGGAATTAACACCACATTGTCAAAATTGCCATCGTTGTGAGTTGGGTGAAAATCGCACTCATGCTGTAGTGGGAAGGGGAAACCCCCAAGCTAAAATCATGATTATTGGGGAAGGTCCAGGACAAAATGAAGATGAAACTGGTTTACCATTTGTGGGTAAGTCTGGGCAATTGTTAGATAAAATTTTGGCATCTGTAAATTTGAGTACGGAGCATGATGTATACATCTGTAATATAGTAAAATGCCGTCCACCGGAAAACCGAGTTCCCACCCCGGAAGAAATGGCCGCTTGTAAACCTTATTTATTAGAACAAATTCGCTTAGTTGATCCAAAAATCATTTTATTAACAGGTGCTACTGCTGTTAAAGGAATTACAGGTAATAAACAAGGAATTACGAAAATTCGCGGACAGTGGATAGACTGGGAAGGGCGTTTATGTATGCCTATTTTTCACCCTTCCTATTTGTTACGTAATTCTTCCAGGGAAAAAGGCTCACCAAAATGGTTAATGTGGCAAGATATACAAGCTGTTAAAGCTAAATATGATGAGGTGACTGGTGACTGGTGACTGGTGACTGGTGACTGGTGACTGGTGACTGGTGACTGG